>NZ_WVRS01000003.1:0-137766 GCF_011525565.1 Lawsonella sp. | reverse complement strand
GCCCATTAGATTTCGTTATTGAGGCAATAATGCGCGGCGGGATACGCACACCATCATTAGCGATGGTCTGATACACCGACGCCATTTGCAGCAGTGTCATGGAAAGACCCTGGCCAATAGGGAGGTTTGCGAAAGTACCGCCCTGCCATTGACGACGTGCTGGAACTAAGCCTGGACTCTCCCCCGCTAGCTCAATGCCAGTAGCATGCCCAAGGCCAAACTTCTGCAACATGTCTGCATAGCGATCTTTCCCCACTCGTTGTGCAATCATCAGTGTTCCCACGTTTGACGACTTACCAAAAATACCCGTCATTGTATAGGGAACTACCCCGTGCTCCCATGCATCACGCACTGTCACCGAATCCATCTGGATCTGGCCAGGAACTTGAAAAACTTCTGTAGGTTTTGCCACATTGTATTGAATAGCGGCGGTAGCAGCCACAACCTTATTAACAGAACCGGGCTCGAACGGGCTCGTAATAGCAGGATTGCCCATATCGAAATCGGATTGACGGAGGAGATTCGCACTGGGGTTAAAAGTATTGGCGTTAGCCATAGCAACAACATGCCCAGTTTTTGAATCGAGCACCACTACTTCAGCATGCTGTGCACCGGAATGAATCTTCGCAGACTCCACTGCCGATTGCACAAAATACTGCACATCTGCATCTAGCGTGAGCGTAATAGTACTGCCGGGTAAAGGATCGACATTATTTCGCTCAGACCCCGGGATGAAGGCTCCGTCAGTAGCCTGATCGTATGTCCTCTCCCCATTTCTTCCAGCAAGTACTGTATTTTTTGAAGATTCAAGACCAAGAATTCCCGCGTTATCGACTCCCACAGCGCCAATAACGTTAGCCCCTAGACTTCCCCCTGGATACTCACGAATCTGCTGATACTCCTGACCAACCTGTGGATACTTATCAACAATGCGCGTAGCAACTGCCGGGTCAACATTTTTAGCAAGATAGGTAAACGATTCATTCGATGACATACGAGTCATCATGTCTTCCGCATCAATTCCCGGTATCTGTGCAGCTAACATATCAGCAATACCGGCAATATATTCTGAAAATGTTGGAGCCGTGGAATCTGCATCATGCGCAGCCTGCATCTGCTTACGCACCACAGAAGGCTGGAACGTCAGATTACGGGCATCACGTGAATAGGCCAGACGAGTACCATGCACATCACGAATTTCCCCACGCGGCGCATACAGGATTTGTGTGACAGCTCGTTGGCTCTGTGCTTCTTTAAGAAGACGAGGGCGCTCAATAATCTGCGCATAGATAAGGGCTGGAATAAAGAGCACCAACACCACAATGAGTATCACTCGACCATACCGAAATCGCTTATCCATAGAAACTGTGGAAAGGCGCTGTTCAAGAGCTGGAAAGGGAGAGTGCCCGTTTTGCGGCTGCGAGGATCGGGAATAGTCGTGGTGAGGAGTACGACCCACTGGCCCAGTTTGCGTATAGCGAGGGCCAGATGAACGTCGCGGGGCAGGCCGTCCTCCTTGCATGAGCGCTCCTTTGAATAAGTCCTCTCCCATAGCCTCTTCACACAGACAGAGGCTCTCTCACAGTGTAGTGAAGAATTAGCGATGCTCTGCTAATTGCTGGAGAGTATCCGAGGGACGACGCTTTTCAAATTTTACTTTTTCAGCAGGAGGTTCACTAGGTGGCTCACTGACCTTTTTAACTTTCAGCTCAGTTCTTTGCGGCAGTGGAGGGTTAATATTTTGAAGAACACGCCCATTAGCTGCCTGCGGTGTTCCCACAACCACTACTTTCTTACCCTCCTTATGGAGAGTGGGGACATCCCCACTGGGGACCATTCCCATAGCGGTCGCTTTTTCCGCTAACTGTGCAGCCGACATTGATTCTTGTAGCTGCTTCGTTAACTGTGCATCGTGTTCTTTCAAACCTTTATTTGTCTGTTGTAGAGCCACCACTGATTCTGATTGGCTTGCCACATAGCTGGAGAGGACGAGGGAGACACCTACACCAATAAGGCAAACAAGAAGCACTGTTGCAACAAAAGAGAGTTTGCCAACACGCAGACGTCGTATCACGCTCTGCTTATTAAGGCGCGCTTTAATGGATGCACGACTACGACCTCGTGTTTCTGTTGCAGAAACAGTAGCCCCACCATTGCGGACAGCTGCACCTGTGGCAATCTGCATAGTTCGCGCCAAACGGCGATTCCTGCGATCTATAGCTCGCTGAGCGGAAACAGTACGGTGCCGATGAGGAGAATCGGCACGGTGAGTACGACTACGCGGCCGAGCTGAAGTCTCGATCATGCTGCGTCCCTCTCTAAGCGTTCAATAGCCCGTACACGCACGGAGGCAGAACGGGGATTGCGATTAATTTCGGTCTCGTCGGCTTTTTCGGCACGACGTGTAACAAGCGCATAGGAAGCTTGACTGCCTGGTAGTTCTATAGGGAGATCTACCGGGGTACGGGATGTACATGCCTTGGCAAATTCATGTTTGACCAGTTTGTCTTCATGACTTTGATAGGCCATAAACACCGCTCGGCCTCCCACTGCGAGAAGGTCGAGTACTGCGGGAAGAGCAGCCTTAAGACTGTCGAGTTCATGGTTCACTTCCACACGAAGCGCCTGGAACGTACGCTTCGCAGGATGCCCACCCGTACGACGAGCTGCCGCCGGGATTACCCGATACAGCAACTCAACAAGCTGGTGAGATTCGACGAATGGTGTTTTTTCTCGCTCATGGACAATTGCACGAGCAATCTTGGTGGCAAACTTTTCATCACCATACGTGCGGAGCACATGAGCGAGGTCTTTAACGTCGTATGTATTAAGAACATCGGCCGCGGTAATGCCAGTGGTGGTGTCCATACGCATGTCGAGGGGAGCATTACGACTATAGGAAAATCCTCGTTCGACATCATCAAGTTGCATCGAAGATACCCCCAGGTCATAGAGAGCACCATTGACACCAACCTGACGTATTTGTTCGCAGAAAGGATGATCAATAGACCCAATGACGTCAGCGACACGGTGGTATTCGGTATGGATGGGAAGGAAACGATCGCCGAATGGTGCTAGCCGCTCACTAGCGAGCTCAAGAGCTTGTGGATCACGATCTAAACCAATGACGCAAACGTTGGGAATACGCTGCAAAAGGGCTTCGCTGTGCCCTCCAAGTCCAAGTGTTCCATCGATGATGATGGGTCGTTTCGTGTACCGAGGATCGCAGGCGGGAGAAAGAAGCTCAACAATACGGTCAAGCATTACTGGAATGTGTCGTTGTGCCATGTTGAACTCCTTTCTACGAGAGGTATGAGAATGTTTCTGAATACATAAAGAGATGCCATCGGGTCTCTGGCCGAACGGAACCTGGCGTTGGGGAAGTACGTCAGGGCCAGCCGGTCAGAGGCCTGGTGGCATCTCCGCATAAACCGCTATTGAAGTGTCACGGCAGGATCTCCTCTAAAGGATGTCCTGAAGAGAATCATCTTGAGCATCGGAGAAGGCCTGCTCATTAGCGGCCTCATACTCTGCCCAAGCATCGGCATTCCATATTTCTACATAGTCGACGGCGCCAATAACGACGCATTCTTTATGAAGTTCTGCGTAACGGCGGTGATCCATGGAAAGAGTGACCCGACCCTGTGAGTCGGGAAATTGTTCATCCGTGCCAGCAGCGAGACTACGAAGAAAGGCACGCGCCTCAGGTTTCGTTCGTGGGGCTTTCGCTGCACGACGGGCAAGTTGAACAAACTCTTCTCGGGGGTATACCGCCAGACAGTGATCCTGTCCTTTGGTCACCATGACTCCACCGGCAAGCTCTTCGCGAAACTTTGCGGGGAGCGTAAGACGACCTTTGTCATCAAGCTTGGGCGTATAAGTACCGAGGAACATCGGACCACTGCCTTTCGCTTTCTGCCTGTCATCTTCCCGATTATTGACCACTTCTCCCTTACTAGCCCCACTTTACCCCACTAACACCCACGTATCAATGGAATATTCATATATGACTAATTTTATTTTCATAAAAATAGTCATTACTCTCGATTTTTCTTGTGGGGATCCTATCTCTAAAAATATCTCTACTAATCCACTCAATAATCACTTTATTAACTTTTTTCACATACGTATTATGGATAACATCAACAATTTATTTCACTTACCTCACTAAAGAATTTTAAAAATCCTTTTACCTGCTAAAAGATAAACACCATGCAATTTTTTACATCATGTATGCGCTTCTTTAGCGTCGCATTGGCGCCATAAAAATATTTGGTGGGGAAAAGTGGGGAAATTCCAATACCGGAAAACTAAACAAACGAGATAAAAAGAAATAAAGGAAACCCCCGCACGTATGCGGGGGTTTCCTTGAAGAAGTTAAACGACTATACGACGCGTTCACGCCCTAACACACTGGCTAGCTTCGTAGCGACTTTCGTAGCGACACTGCGACGTGACATCACACCATGCTAGTCATCAAAACGATGACGGAAGCTATCAGCTAACCCACTCCCAGAACCATGTCGGCGAGGCTGCTGACGCGCGTCATCTGCAAGACCTTTCTGCGCGGATTTCTTTTGTTTCCTCGCAGGTTTTCTTGTCTCCTCTTGGGGGCCACGATCAGAATGCTGGATCAGCATGATGCTGCCTAAAAACATCATCACGAAACCGACCAATGACAGCAGGGGGAATCCAGCAATTTTCACAAAAAAGCCAGCAAAAAGAAGCACTACACCAACGGCAATAAGAGTCCATCCCCAGGCCGTTGCATGCTGTGTGTGATGTGCATGTTTCTGAGACGGATTACTTACCTCGCGCACCGACTTTGTGAATTCAGCATCCTCATTGAGTGCGCTCTCAATCTCATCGAGCATTTGTTGCTCACGATCCGAGAGTGCCATCGCTATTCAACTCCTCCAGTAACAGGTTCACCTGGGATTCAACATCTCTAGTGTACGTGTAGTTTTCTCTTCTCACCATGAAAGTAGCACATAGAAATTCTAGGCCACTTGGGTTTCTTCGCATGACGCATCAACACGATCAAGGAAAATACCCACTCGATGGAATACCTCATTTGCTGTGTTGGCAGATATTGCCACCGGCAACCCCATTTCAATATCACGTCGCAACTTCGCTAATTGACGGAAATATGCAATATCGTCATCCCATTCAGGGGAAAGCCGCGCCAACAACGTCCACACATCACGTGTCAAAGGACGAGTACGCGCGAGACGCGGATGCCTGGCGATAAGAATTCCAGCACCTTTTACTGCAGCTAAATAACTACACCGCACACTCTCACACGGATTTTCCGCCGCCGCGCAGGAATAGAAATACTCAGCACTATCTTTAGCTTGTTGGGGAGTCATTCCTACCGTCTCCTTTACCACACGTCGTTGCATCCTTATGAGGCCTTCGTATGAGGGATTCCCTATGAGGACTCTAAGGAGAGCAACTCTTTCACAAAGAATGTCTTGACAGTAACGAAAAGGTGTAACAAAAACTGTTCACGTGGTGGAATTGAGGTATGGCTTTCTCTCCAAGCACTCCGGCCATTCACTCGGTTATTCGCCTTAGCCCCGACCTTATGCGGGAGCGTATAGACGATGCTATGGATGTCTATCTTGCTGCCATGCACTATCGCCCAGAATGGCGTTCATTACGCCGTGATCCTTGGGAAGAAGCAACATACTATCCGACATGGAATAGCTATGGCGCGTTTACAACCCCTCTTGCATCACTTAGCACCAACCATGACCCGCTTATTGGCATCACTTTTGGCTACCGCGGCAATCCACACTCGTGGTGGAGTAACAGAATCGCAGCAGGTATGAGGTCTGCGGGATACCAGGCCACGACCATCACCTCCATTATGGACAACTATTTTGAGCTCTCCGAACTTCATGTTCTGCCATCCTACCAAGGACACGGTTTAGGAACACGGTTGCTCGATAGCATTCTGCAAGATTGCCAAGAGCACCATGTTCTTCTCTCCACACCAGAAGTACCTGGTGAAAATAATGCTGCTTGGAGACTTTACCGTCATATGGGTTTTAACGATCTCCTCCGCAATTTTACTTTTCCGGGTGATTCACGTCCTTTCGGTATTCTTATTCGTACCGGCCTCTAGTTACTAGCACTCACCGTAAAGTGCTGTATGGGAATCGAGAAACAGTGCCTTCACCGTCGCCAGCAACACCCCCACTACTGCCCGATAATTGGCAGGAGCACATCACAAACCTACTCCGCTCATATTGCCAAGAACGGCGTAGTGCATGCACCCCCATGGGACCCACCGCTGACACATGGCTCGCATCCCTCGAACATTTTGTCTGTGACGGCGGCAAACGAATACGCCCCACATTCGTCTGGCTAGGATGGTCAGCCGCAGGCGGACACCGTCACACCGAACTAACAGAAGCACTGTGTACCATCGCGGCCTCTCTGGAATTTGTACAAGCGGGCGCCCTTATCCACGACGACATTATTGACGACTCCGCCACACGCCGAGGAAATCCCTCCCTCCATGAACAGTTCGCCGCAGAACACGCCCACGCCGTAGCCTCCTCCCACGCATGCGGCAACAGTAGAACTATCGGCCAGTCCTCCGCTCTTCTCTTGGGAGATATTGCTCTCACCTGGGCCGATGACATGTTCTTCCGAACAGTTTCCGCATTCCCCCCACTACACCATGCTCTCCCTTACTGGACCAGCATGCGCACAGAAATGTTGACGGGACAGTACCTCGATATGACGGGGGAAACTCTCCCCTACTGCGATGCAGATAACGCCCAAAAAGTAAACCGCTTCAAAACAGCCGCCTACACCATTGAACGCCCTCTTCATATTGGTGCAGCCTGCGCAAACGCCTCACCTGAACTTCTCCAAGGACTAAGCGACTACGGCGTCAACCTTGGCATTGCCTTCTAACTACGCGATGACCTATTAGGAGTTTTTGGAGACTCCACTAAAACCGGTAAACCCTCCGGAGAAGATCTACGCGAAGGCAAACGCACACAACTCCTCGCTGACGCACTAGAACACCTTCGCCCCTCCGAGCACAAAGAACTCTGGTCCCTTATTGGGAAGCCTCTATCCGAGAGCGAATTAGATCGTGCACGCACTCTCCTTACCGAATGCGGCGCAGTCACCCGCAGTGAACAACATATTGCAATGCTCGCTGATAAAGCACGCCACACTCTTACAAAACTTCTTGAAACGACAGAAATTTATCCCCCTGCCGTCACCGCCCTAGGTGAAATGATCGAAGCAGTCACAAAGAGAGACTTTTAACACACACTTGTGTCCTATCCCCCATGTTCGTGAAATCTCCAGAACATGCGACAATATCAAGCAGAACATCATGTGGCGAAGGAGATTTCGTGTGGCTCATTCAGCAAGTACTGCCTACTCTGAACTACGTCGCTTAAACCTACTACCCCTCGTGTGGTGGGGAATGGCAGGTTCATTGTTTATCTCCCTTGCTTCCTGGGGCGCAGGTGCAGGATATGCGGTCGACTCATGGCTTGTCCCACTACATCTTGACTGGTTGTGCTACGGACACGGACAACTCCTGTGCCAATTCCTCTTTTGGGGTGGAGTACTCCTCCTCATTGGCAATTGGGCACGCCTCGGCCGCCATCTCCTGACACACCACTATGAAGACAACACACGTACAGTCTCCGCACTTGTTCTTCTCTCTCTTATCTGGATGGTTCCCTTCCTTATCGCTAACCCCATTCTTTCCCGAGATGTTTTTTCGTATCTCGCCCAGGGATCCATTCAGCGAAGTGGAGCTTCTGCCTACGATGTAGGCCCCAATGTCCTCAACTCACCCGGCCATATCACTCCTCTTTATCTTGATGTTTCCGGCGATTGGCGCAATACCACCACCCCCTATGGGCCATTACATCTTGGGCTAATGGAGCTTATTGTCTTCATAACCCAAGACCACATTCACGCCGGTGTTTTCCTTGTAAAACTACTGTGCATGCTCTGCATGGTGGGCATTATCTGGGCTAGTCAAGACATAGCGAAAAGTTTAAAAACATCATCATTGTGGGCACTCTGGTGTGCCGGAGCTAATCCCCTTATGCTGCTGCACCTTATTGGTGGTATGCATAATGAAGCTCTTATGGTCGCTCTCATGGCAATTGGCCTTGCGTTGGTGCTGCGCCGGAAGCATGTGCTGGGAATTGCCGTGATCACGTTGGGGGCTGCTATTAAGGCAACTGCTTTTATTGCTCTTCCCTTCGTCATCTGGATCTGGCTTGCGCATATTCGCCAGGATGGTAAAACTCTCCAGAAAGCCACCCCGCAAGAACAAGAGGATGACAGCACAGTAGAGAATACTTCTGAAAGCTACGGCAAAATCGTTGGCTACTTTATTGCTACCGCCTGCGGAGGAGCCGTTCTTAGTATCGCTATTTTTGCAGTACTCTCATTGGCCACCGGTACAGGATTGGGATTTATAGAGGCACTGGAAGGATCGGGAAAAGTTATTAACTGGCTAACAATTCCCACCGTTTTAGCCCACTTCATCCATGCTATGGGTGCGAATATTGACGGTCCCAGTTTCGCTTCTGCACTCGTTGGGGCACGTCATATTTGCAGTCTTATTATGGGAATCCTCATTATTCCTATCTGGATTCACTACCGCAAGACTCCCCTAGCTGCACTCCGTGGACTCGCTCTTAGCTTCCTCGTGCTGTGCCTCTTCAACTCGCTAGCTTTCCCCTGGTACTACTCATGGATTCTTGTCTTCGTGGGAGCACTTGCCCTCAATCGCACATCCTTGCGTATTATCGCAGCCCTGTGCTCATGGAATTGCTTCACCGTATTACCGAATGGGGTTATTGCGCTCTACAACTACTTCTGGGTAATAACTGCCATTGTTATAGGAGTCATTGTCTACCGCTATCTAGGAAAAGAAGAGACAACAAGTTCCGCTGATTTAGAACGCCATTGCTTGCGCACGCCGCATAACTTCACGAGCTAAATGTCCATGTAAAGCATCAATAGGACGTCCGGGAAGAGAACCATCATCGGTGTACATGAACCGTAAAATCTCGGTAGCGGAGTATCCCCCATCTGCCAGAACTGAGATAAGTCCAGTAACGTGTTTGGCAATGCCGTGCTCGTCAAAGAAGAGTGCGGGAACACCCACAATCCCATCACGCTCAACTGCTATTAGCTGTTGTTGACGCAGTAGTTGGTGGACGCGAGTCGCGGGAACATTCAGTAGTTGCGCGACTTTCGGAAGGGGCCAAATCTCGTCTGTAGGGCTCAACACATCATCAGCAGTGGGAAGAGAACTCATACTATGAGAGTACTGGTCTTTGACGAACATCGGTAACTCTCCCTCCTCATTCGGTAGCATAGACACCATTGAGAAGAGCTTTACGACAAACTCAGATACGTAGAGGATGTCCATATCCTCACAAGGAGAAACAGGATGGCTGAGGTTTCCCGTTTGCGGTCGCAGCATTTGTGGTCGCAACAGAGTACCCGCGACACGGACTCCAGGTCTCCTTTTTGCCCTGGCGATAAAGTAGATGGCCGCTATCTTATTGACGGATATATTGCGCGCGGCGGCATGTCCGTGGTGTATCGAGCGATCGATACACGGCTTGATAGGCCTGTTGCCCTTAAAGTACTACGCTCTGATCTTTCTGCCCGCGATGAATTCCGCCAAGATTTTGTTGCCGAAGCGAAAACTGTCGCTAGTCTACATGGCCCTGGCATTGTCACAGTGTCAGACCAAGGCATGTGGCAGGGGGAAGCATTCCTTGTTATGGACCTCGTCGCAGGGGGAACTGTCCGCGAGTTACTTAACGAACGCGGCCCCATGCCCCCCTATGCGGCAGTAGCAGTATTGCGTCCCACACTAGAAGCTCTTGCAGTTGCCCACAGTTCTGGTTTTGTCCACTGCGATATCAAACCGGAAAATATTCTTATTGGTCCCGATGGAACTATTAAAGTTGTCGACTTCGGCCTTGTGCGGGCAGTGAACTGTGATGATAAGGAAGGACACCTGGCCGGAACAGCAGCCTATCTTGCTCCCGAACAGGTAACGGGGGACCCCATTACTCCACAGTGTGACGTCTATTCTGCGGGTTTAGTTCTTTACGAACTACTTGTGGGAACTCCCCCCTTTGGAATGTCGGCCACACGTGATGTTGCTGAACAGCGTCTTTCTCATGATGTTCCCCCGGCATCTTCACAGCGACCCGGTATTCCCACAGATTTTGATGCAATTATCTCTACTGCTACCGCCCGTAACCCAGAAGAGCGTTATGCCGATGCACAAGAAATGTGCAGTGCATTGAACCGTGTGAGAGACAAGCTCCATCTTCCGCATTACACTGTTCCTACTCCGCAAGAATCTGCCGAACAGACTGCGGCACAAACAGCACTGTCGACACTAGCTATTAATAATTCTGAGGATCATTCTGACAGTGAAGCCGCAACTATCCCGATTAGCGGCGAGAAAACAGAGGTCATAGATGCACCTCCCGAAGAACAACCGCATCCCCATGCCACCGCACACACTGCCTTATTAACATCGTGCTTGCCATCTAGCGATGATCCAGCAACACCGTCGGCAGGATCCCCGAATAGCCTCGGGGGTAATCCTGCTCCTGATGCCGATGACGACATAGATGATGACGAGGATCTTGACGCCGCAGAAATTCGCGCCTGGAAGTTAGCGTCACACCCCCGTATATGGCCAGTCATTATTTGGCTTATTGTCCTGGTCCTCATTATGGGGGGAGCGGGTATTGCTATGCGGTCACTTGGGCACGAGCTATTTCCGTCTGCCGCAGCTGCACGCAACTATACAGACGAAAAGCCCGCACCCACGAGTTATCTAAGCTAGACGTTTTCTGAGCCAATTAACTCTAGCGGCGTAGCATCTCCGCCACAAGATAGGACATCTCCAACGATTGCTGCGTATTAAGGCGCGGATCGCATGCAGTTTCATAGCGACGCCCTAAATCCCCATCAGAAATATCCTGCGCTCCACCAGTGCATTCAGTAACATCTTCGCCGGTAAGCTCAACATGAATACCGCCCGGATGGGTCCCCAGCGCGTGGTGGACCTCAAAAAATCCCTGCAGCTCATCAATCACAGCATCGAAGTGACGTGTCTTCACACCGCTGTCGGTAGGATGCGTATTCCCGTGCATAGGATCAGTCTGCCAAATAACTTTGTGTCCAGTAGCTTCCACTGCCTCCACAATAGGAGGCAAAATATCGCGGATCTTGTCCGACCCCATCCGCGTCACCAAAGTAAGACGCCCCGGAATATTATGCGGATCGAGACGTTCCACATATTCCACAGCCTCACGCGGGGTAACGTTGGCACCAATTTTAAGACCTATGGGGTTTTCAATAAGGGATGCGAACGCAATGTGTGCACCGTCCATCTGCCGAGTACGCTCACCAATCCACAGGTAATGGCCCGACAAGTCGTAAAGACGCTGCTCCCCTTCTTTTTCAGCAAGATGGACGAAGGCGCGCTCGTAATCCATGACAAGCGCTTCATGGGAGCAATAAATATCAGCCCGCTCCAGACCATCATCTTTTACGCCGCAGGCATCCATGAACCGTAAACCAAAGTCGATCTCGCTTGCTAGTTCTTCGTACCTCGCGCCTGCCGGAGAATGTGCAACAAACTCTCGGTTCCATTCATGGAGACGGTGCAGATCAGCTGTTCCAGACTCTGCCAGAGCCCTCACAAGGTTCATGGCTGCAGCTGAGTTTGCGTATGCTCGCACCAGACGGGAGGCATCATGCCGGCGACTCTCTTCAGTAGCGGCGTAGCCGTTGATCATATCCCCACGGTAATTTTTCAGGCCGTTCTCATCAGTGTCTTGTGAACGTGGTTTACCGTACTGACCAGCAATACGAGCAATCTTCACCACTGGCATAGAAGCACCATAGGTAAGTACTACTGCCATCTGCAGGAGCGTACGAATGTTCGCAGTAATATGCGGTTCAGTATTGGTTTCAAAAGTTTCCGCACAATCTCCGCCTTGTACGATAAACGCTTTGCCTAAAGCAACCTGCGTAAGATCCTTCTGCAGTTTGTCGACTTCAGCGGGAACGACTATCGGGGGAACAGACTCCAATACCCGCCGCATTGCCTTCGCCTGGGCAGGATCCCACGATGGCTGTTGAGCTGCTGGCTTATCCAGGGCAGCATAAAAATCCTCATTCAAGTTACCGGGGAGAGGTGGCAGGTCAGGGAGTTCTTCAAGAGGTATATCAACAGTCCAGTTCATCTTTCCAGGATAGTGGAGGACTGAATGAACACGCGAATAGAATCTCACATGCTAAATATTTAGTGTTACTAGTAGTCTTATACAGCATCCAATGCGCGTTGAATGGCTAAAAATCGTGCACGATCCCAACGCGCGTCCACAAGCGCATCATGCGCTCCCGCCGGTTTCCCCGGTATTCCAGGTTGCCCCGCATGCATCCAATACTGCTTCATCTCATAAGTAAATCGAGGTACCCCATGCGGTAAAGCTGCCATATCACCCCAAAGTTGGCAGAGTGCCACATGGTCATAGGCAGCAACCCATGCCCACAGTTCCATCGGGTTACCGTCATTGTGTTGCTTCCAGAAAGACGTAATACGATTACGCATACCCCGCCTATCGCACCACGCATTGTCGCTGGGGTTAGGTAGTTTAGGTAACACATTGCGCTGTACCCAGGGGTTCGCACGGCTAATATCACATTCGGTGGATACGACATAGAGTTCTTCTCCGGTCTCCGTCGCCATACCCAGGGAAAGAAGATCGATAGTACGGCCATCCTCAATGAATTCACAATCGTAGAAGAAGCGCATGTTCTAATTCCCACACTGCTCTAAAAGATAACGCCGAGCTAAATCTGCTGCACCAACTTGTCCAGCATCATCACCTAACTCGGCTTGCTTAATTGTGGCAAGTGGACGATATCCACCACCAGTTACGTGTTGTGCGTAAACTTCTCGTGCATGGCTTAGGAAAAGATCCCCCGCAGAACCAACTCCTCCCCCCACGACAATAAGATCGGGGTCAAAAACGTCCGCTACAGTCGCTAAACCAATACCCAACCAGTAGCCCAAATCTTCCACAGCCATTTCCGCTATGCGATCGTTCTGACGCGCCGCTTCCATAACTCGTCTACCTGTTAGTTCAGATTCTGGTGTCACGTCTTTACCCAACATTGTGGGAATATCTGGGTGTGCCACCATAAGCTCTAATGCGGTATCCACCAATGCAGTTCCCGAGCAATAACGCTCAAGACACCCTATTTTGCCACAAGGACACGGACGCCCATTGGGAACAACTTGCAGATGTCCAAACTCTGGAGCGATCCCATAGGCACCCCGGAATAGTTCATTGTTGTGAATAAGAGCTCCCCCAATACCTGTCCCTATAGCAAAGGTGACAACGTAATTACCTCCTACAGAAGCCCCATAGTTGTATTCACCCCAAGCTGCAGAGTTGCAATCATGCTCCACCACAACGGGCATCTCAAGACGCCTTTCCATGCGTTCACGAACCGGCGCATTGCGCCATGGAAGATGGGGAGCAAACCGCACGATGGATCGATCTGCATTAAGGAAACCCGCTACAGCAAGCCCTACTGCCTCCACGTTCTGGCGTTTCGCTAAGCGCTCCACAACAGCAGCAAGCGCATCTTCTAGAGCATGGACAGAATGTGGGGTGGGAACACGTTCACGATCAAGGATACGTCCGTGATCGTCAACAACTGATGCCCGCAAGCTAGTACCGCCTACATCGATACCAATGGTGTTAGTCATAGTGCGGGTGCTCCTCACATAATCTCTGGGTTCGTGGATATGTCATTCTTCATAGGAGTGGGTCGTCTCCTGCTGCATCACTATCAGCACCATTGAGGACGTGGGACAGTTTCTGACCAAGAGTACTCCACTGCCACTGCGACAGCATCCACTCGCGGCCATTGCTCCCAAAACTAGTACGACGCCGTTCTGATGACAAAAATCGGAGAAGCTCGGTAGCCACCGCATTACTATCGCGGCCGTCTACCACAACACCAGTAACGCCATTGTCGACAGTTTCTGGAGCACCTCCGGAATTACCTGCTATGACAGGAATACCGGTTGCGCTTGCCTCGAGAAAGACAATTCCCAGGCCTTCTACATCTAGCCCCTGACCTCTTGTACGACATGGCATTGCAAAAACGTCTGCGGCCGCGTAGTAAAGCGGCAAATCATCATCGGGAACAAGATGCGTGAAGAGGACATGATCACTCACTCCATAGCGGTGCGCTAATGTATGAAGCCGCTTTGCACTGGGACCGCCACCGACAATAACAAGAAGTGCATCGGGAATATCTCGGAGAACGCGCGGAAGAGCTTTGATAAGTGTGTCCTGTCCTTTACGCGGCACTAAACGAGAAATACACACTATGACAGGAGTATCGGAAGCAATATGATGACGCTGCCGAATACGCTGTCGACCACCTTTATCAGGATGGAAACGGGCAGTATCGACACCCGATGGTAGCCACTGCAATTGCGGATGTGAACCGAGAGCCCGACCAATACGATGCTGCGTGTAATGGGAAACATAGGTGATAACATCGCACCCATTCCCAATAATCCGCAGCGCGGCATGTGTGCAAGGTAACATGGCCCACCCCACTTCATGCCCATGCGTTGATGCCACTATGCGCTGTACATTAGTGTGCCGCCGCAAATAGTGGGACATTAGAGCAAGCGGAGCAGCAGCTCCGAACCATACAGTTTCATAATCGCCTTGGCGTATTATGCTTGCTACTTCACGGCGTACTCGCAGTGTGGGAAGTAATACTTTCGTGGGGTTACGAATAATGCGGTAGGGCTGTGCAGCGTCAAACTCGGCGCATCGCGCAGGATGCCACGTGGAGCAGTAGACGGCAATATCCTCTGCGGGAAGCTCCTGTACAAATCTGTAGAGATATGACTGGATTCCACCTGGTCGCGGTGGATAGTCATTTGTTACAAGGAGCGTTTTTCGCATATTTTTACCCTACTGTACAGGTGGGTAACAATAGCAACTGATACTGTTCTCTACCTCGTATTTTGGGGTAGAGAACAGCACTAAAGAACACCAGTATCAGTGATCCGCACAGCGCCTAGTAACGACGAATCGTTTTAATAGGTGCGTGGTGAAGCGGTGCAAGTTGAACAGTCTGCCCAAACGTAGGAGCGTGCAGCACCTGCCCATTACCTGCATAAAGACCGACATGGCTAGCATCGGAGTAGTAGATAACGAGATCTCCAGGCTGGATATCCTTTGCGGGAACGGCAAGTCCACCAACTGCCATACCCTGGCTAGACCGTGGCAAGGTGACGCCAAGCTGACGGTACGCCCAGTAAACAAGACCGGAGCAGTCAAAAGCATTTGGTCCAGTTGCTCCCCATACATACGGTGAGCCGATACGCGTCATCGCGATCTGTAAGGCTTTATTACCAAGAATGTTATTACCGAAAGCGATCTTGGGATCGAATCCAGCCGGAAGTTTAACCCTCTTCCAAGAATCTCGCTGGCTAGGTGGTAGCGATGCGAATTCACTGCGCACAGCTGCGATACGCTTGCGCATGGTAATGCGTTCTTTGTTGAGGTCCCGTTGAGCTTTGCGTGCCTGTGCTTGCGCTTTGACAGCTTTCTCGCGGTTTTCCGCAGCAGTCCGTTGTGCCTGATGTGCTGAATTTACTACTTTTTCGTAATCAACCAGGATATTAAGGGTGGTCTGCGTCATCGCGGCTTCGCTGCGAGACTGGTCAAGGATCTCCTGCGGAGAATCCGCCATAAGAACTCGCACTACCCCCGCAGTTTGGCCATTACGAAGATTAATAGAGGCAATCTTGTTGAGGGGTTCTTGCATACCCTCTCGTTTGTGCTCAGCAATAGCAGCGTCTTTGCTTGCTTTCGCGATAGCTTTTTTCGCAGCAGCTTCATCCCGCTTTGCTTTTTGAAGATCGTCGTTAGCGTGATGAATTTTTTCTGATGTGCGCTCTGCTTCACGAGCTAATTTGCGTAACTGATTTAAAGGAGCGGGAGCAGCATTGGAGACTGTTCCAAGACCCGTCATGAGGGCAGTAGACATCACAAGTGCTGCCGTCGCCCGTACAGGACGTGATCCATGCATGTTACGCATCTTTACCTATCTTTCCAGGAACAAGTGGGCTAACTAATCGTTACCAGTAAATCTCTACTTGATCTCAGTTACGTCTCGTTTCGGTTTCCAATTTACGTCCACGATAGATTCTTGTCCATCTGATTCTGCTATGAAAATGCTGATTATCAGGCATTTATTCACTCTAATAACATCAGTAACAAGAGTTACATATTAAAAGCCGCGCCCAGTACGTCACACCGACCAGGCGAGGCTCATATAGCACTTATCAGGCCATTGTTTAGTAGTAGCGAGTAGCTCCATAATACGGCATGGAACTAAGAGCAACCTCGCGTACAGTCTGTCCCTCATACGGTGCGTGTATCACCTTGTTATGGCCAGAATAGACACCAACATGGCTAGCGTCACCATAGAAAGCAACAATATCTCCCGGCTGCAGATTCTTACGAGCAACAGCATGTCCACCCGCAATCTGATCCTGGGACGTCCTCGGAATGTTAATACCAAGCTGCTGGTGTGCCCATACGACAAGACCGGAGCAGTCGAAAGAGTGCGGACCGGTGCCACCCCACACATAGGGATCTCCGATCCTACTACGTGCGGCACGAACGATTTTAGCGCCGCGTTCCCGCTTAATATCCGCCTTGCTCTTTGGCTTCGGCTTGGGCTGAGGAGCAGGTTTAGGCGTAACAAGCTTCTCCACAGGGATAACTGTGTCGACTAAGGTTGCTACAGTTTTATCTTCAAGAATTTTATCGATATACGGCTGAACTGCCTTTTTAACAGGCTTTAATTCCTCGGCAAACGGCTCCGCTTTCTTTTCTAGCTGCGACGTAACAGGCTTAGCATCCTCGCGGATTTTCCGAGTTTTGGGAGCGTACTTCTTATTGATCTTTTCAGCAGTAGGAAGAGCTTTTTCTGAAACTTCGTGCGCAGTCTTCTCAACTTTCGCATTCCGGGCAGCAGTAGCATCTGCATGAGCATGCTTTACCTGTGTAAGCTCCGGAATTTCAATTGAGACCTGCGGAACTACCGGAGTACCAAGCTCAGCCGCCATAGCAGGTCCTGCAATGCCCCCCAGGATGCCAGCGGATACAACGCTAGCTGCGAGGGCCTGTGGGGCCGACGCATTCTTTGCCACCGCACGGTGCTTTGCCATGAGCTTTCTCCATTCATCATTTCTGCCTAGTGAACAACTTTCTCAACGTCACTAGTTAGACTGTCCGTACTACGAACCGACGCATAAGCCACTCACACGAGCCGCTATGCAAACCATTGTGTGAATTGCAGCGTGGATCACTGTGTAAATCGCAGTACGGATGAATCCCGACAGAATTCGCTTTGGTCTCAAAAAGATTACGAAAAGATAACCGTATTTGTCCACTTTTCATTACCGTATAGACACCAAAATACGTCGATAAAATCCATAAATTTTCTACAAACTTCGTTAAAACAGCAGGTTAAAGACTATCTGAACACAATTAAAAATATTTTTTAAAAAAATTTAAAAATAATCGCTTCTGGATCGTTCTTGCCTGCATAAATCCGATCCACTCGGGTTCTCTTACACCGAATCGTTATCGTATATAGCGTGACTACTGAACGCGCGTATCCACCACAAAAACCGGCCCGCCAAACCCTACCTTCACCCGCCCCTACCCCACTGTGGTCAGCACCATGGTCGGCACCGTGGTCCGCATCCGATCCCGCGCACAAAAATACTCGACACTACATTGACACAACTCCCTTATGTGATGTCACCTTCGTCGTTCTTGACCTGGAAACCACCGGTATGACTCCCGGGATAGATGCCATTACCGAAATAGGAGCCGTCCGTGTCACTGGCGGAGTTGTTGACAAGGAATTTTCCACCCTCGTTAACCCTCAACGCCCCATTCCCCCCTTTATTGAAAACCTCACTGGCATCACTAACCAGGATGTGCGCGACGCCCCCACTATTGACGCTGTATTCCCCGCACTGCTTGAGTTTATTTACGGCAGCACGCTCGTTGCCCACAACGCGTCCTTTGACCTCTCTTTCCTGAAAGCAACAGCCCAACAATTGGACTACTGCTGGCCAGATAATCCCTCCCTTTGCACCGTTAAATTAGCCCGGCGCGTCCTTGACAGAAATGAGGCCCCGTCCGTCAAACTCTCCGCTTTAGCTCATCTTTTTCACACCACAACACGTCCAACGCACCGTGCACTTGACGATGCTCGTACCACAGTTGAGGTACTGCATGGGCTTATTGATCGTGTTGGTAGCCAAG
This sequence comes from Lawsonella sp., assembly GCF_011525565.1. NCBI lineage: Bacteria > Bacillati > Actinomycetota > Actinomycetes > Mycobacteriales > Lawsonellaceae > Lawsonella > Lawsonella sp. The sequence goes on along the minus strand of NZ_WVRS01000003.1, from coordinate 119,332 downwards.
ATATTACGACGATTACGGATCTTCACAATTATCGCGGTATCCACAATGCTGCTGTTTATGCCAAGCGCACTATGGCTACTGATCTTCCTCATCTTCCGGGTGTCTATATTTTCAAGGATTCCCATAACGTTCCCCTTTATGTGGGAACTGCGACTGATTTACATCGCCGCGTTATGAGCTACTTCAATGGTTCGGAGACTCGACGCCGCATGTCGGAGATGGTGCTTCTAGCTGACCATATTGATTATGTTGAGTGCCTTACGCCCTGTGAGGCCAGTATTCGTGAACTTCGCCTTATTCATGCCCATCAGCCCCCTTATAATCGTCGTTCCCGGGACCAAAAAGGGCATTGGTGGCTTATTCCTCCCCGTTCTTCAGCATCCACTCTGTATTCGTGTACGCGCACTGCCCCGTCCACTGGTTCCCCCGCGCTGGGGCCATTCCGTAAGCGTTCCACGGCCACTGCCATCGGCCAGCTTATTCACAATGACATACGCTCCGGTATTGCTCCCACTGAGCCTCTTACCGATAGCGAAAAGGAGGCCTGCGTACACGCTATAGCGGAACTGTCACAGGGAATTTCTACACCTCTTATAGAAAGGTCTCTGCATCGCCTAGAAGAGTTTTCTCAACAGCACCTTTACGAACAGGCAGCTGTCCTCCGTGACATTACTGCCACAGCTATCCCCGCACTCACGTCCCTCTACCAGTGCCAACAGTTACGCCAACAGGACGAAATTATTGTGGCGGAATCTGATGGCCGCGGCGGCTGGTTTTTTACAGCCATTCGCTATGGTGTGTTTGCCGGAACAGTGCACTGCCTTCGCGGGAAAACTACCGCACCGCTATTGACCATTTGCATGCCAGTGCACAAACTATCCTCCCGGCGGAGGAAACGCCGCTGGTGGATTCTCTTGAAGAGCGCCACCTTCTTTACCGCTATCTCAGTAGCGGGCATGTGCGGCTTGTCAGTATGTATTTCCCGTGGGCAGAAGATCTGACCTCCGCCGGACGCTATCTTGACTGGGCGGAGCGTGCGCGTCTCCCTAAAGAGTAGGACGCTGACGTACGAACGCCGTCATCATGCTTTTGATCATGGGCTATGTCAGTCATTGCCTATTTAGTGGCATACTTAAGCGAACCCTTTACCTCACTTATCGAGGGAACAATACTTCACTTCTCGGCTAGGAATACTCCTAGTTTTTAGGAAGGACGAAATAGTTATGTGTGGCCTTCTCGGATTCCTGTCGGCAGACGGCACCGCTGCCCAATACGCGGATACGGTAACTGCAGCTCTTCCCTATATGCGTCACCGCGGTCCCGATGAACACCTCACCTGGCACAATGATGATGTTGTCTTTGGTTTCACGCGTCTTTCCATCATTGATATTGAAAATGCTCACCAGCCAATGGCGTGGGGACCAGCAGAGGACCCCGATCGTTACATTCTGGCGTTCAACGGTGAAATCTATAACTATGTTGAACTGCGGGAAGAACTACAGCGCGAGTTCAACGCAGAATTTCATACCACGGGTGACGGTGAACCCATCGTCGTGGGCTTCCACTACTGGGGTGAAGACGTTATTACACGTCTGCGCGGCATGTTCGCGTTCCTCATTTGGGACACCAAAACCCACACACTTTTTATGGGTCGAGATCCCTTCGGCATTAAGCCTCTCTATTACTGCCAGACAGATAAGGGAGCAGTTTTCGGTTCGGAGAAGAAGTGTCTGCTTTCTCTTGCCGATACTATTGGTCTTCCCCTTGACCTCGATAAACGAGCCCTTGAACACTATGTGGCCTTCCAGTATGTTCCCGAGCCGGAGAGTCTTCACACTGCTATTAGACGTCTTGAATCCGGTTGCTGCGCCACGCTAACCCCTGGTGGAGAACTTCATATCCGCCGCTACTTTGACCCCACCTTCCCTGTTGATAAAAGTGCCCACGACCATGAGCAGGCTCTTATCGACGGTATTACGGCAGCGCTGGAAGACTCCGTTGCTAAGCACATGCGTGCCGATGTTACTGTGGGCTCTTTCCTCTCTGGTGGAATTGACTCCACTGCTATTGCCGCACTTGCGAAGCGGCACAATGATAATCTGCTGACCTTCACCACTGGTTTTCACCGCGCGGGTTACTCCGAGATTGATGTTGCTGCCGGGTCCGCTAAAGCCATTGGGGTAGAACACATTGTTAAACCGGTAACACCGGAAGAATTTATTGAGGCCGTCCCCCGCATTATCTGGTACCTTGACGACCCCGTTGCCGATCCGGCACTCGTCCCCCTCTATTTTGTGGCTCGTGAGGCTCGCAAGCATGTCAAGGTTGTTCTCTCCGGTGAGGGCGCTGATGAACTTTTCGGCGGCTACACCATCTACAAAGAACCGCTTTCTCTTGCCCCCTTTGAGAAGATTCCGGGACCACTGCGGCGCGGCCTAGGAGCTTTCTCCGATATTCTCCCGGAGGGTATGCGCGGGAAGAGTTTACTGAAACGCGGTTCCATGACTCTAGAAGACCGCTACTACGGTAATGCTCGTTCGTTCACTTTTGAGCAGATGCATAACCTTATGCCGTGGACCACCCCGGAGTGGGATCACCAAGATGTCACCGATAGTATTTACGCCAAGTCGCAAGGCTGGGATCCGGTGGCCCGTATGCAGCATATTGACATGTTCACCTGGCTGCGTGGCGATATTTTGGTAAAAGCCGACCGTATCACCATGGCGAATTCTCTTGAGCTGCGCGTCCCCTTCCTGGACAAAGTGGTATGGGATGCAGCGCAGAAGCTCCCCTACGATATGAAGATCGCCCACGGCACTTCTAAGTGGGCACTACGAGAAGCACTCAAAACAATTGTTCCCGAGCATGTCCTCCACCGCCGGAAGCTTGGATTCCCTGTCCCCATCCGCCACTGGCTGGCAGGACCAGAAATGTATGACTGGGCCCGGTCGCTCATTCTCGAGTCCGAAGCCGATGCTCTCTTCGACAAGAGCGCCACGCTCACCATGCTCGATGAACATAAGAACGGTGTGATGGACCATTCCCGCAGAATCTGGACGATACTCTGCTTCATTATTTGGCACGGTATTTTCGTTGAAGACCGCATCCACCCGGAGATCCCTGAGCCACACTACCCAGTTACTGTGTAGAAACTGTTATATAGATACACAACGGTGCTGCTATTTTCTCGATAGCAGCACCGTTTAGTGAACTATGACGCTCTTAGTGGTTGAACATCCTTGTTAGTTGAAGGAATCTCCACACGCGCACGTTCCCTTAGCATTGGGATTATCAATCGTGAAGCCCTGCTTCTGAATAGTATCCGCATAATCAATAGTGGCACCCATCAGGTAGGGCATAGAGAGACGATCCACGACGAGGGTGACGCCACCGAACTCGTTGCGGACATCCCCATCAAGTTCACGGTCATCAAAGAAAAGCTGATAGCGCAGGCCAGCACACCCGCCGGGGGCAACGGCTAGACGCAATACAAGGTCATCCCGGCCTTCCGCATCGATAAGGGCTTTAGCTTTAGCGGCGGCTGCGTCGGTTAGGGTTACACCGGCAAGAAAATCCTTAGTGTCAGCCATGAACTACTCCTCACAAACGATTAGTTACGATCCACTTAATCTCTACGAGTGTAGAACGATTCCACCCAAGAAACTATTCCCACCACACCTTCAACGACACCATTCCTTCCACCGTTTATAGCGGCAGCTACCCCACCAGCTCTATGCCACCTCTGCAGCATGAGTTAGATTCAACACACTTTTTCCTTTAGCCTAAGGGGGTGAAACTCTTTCGTCGTGACTCTAAAAACTGTGACTCTAACAACGCTGTTTCGCCAGAAGTGGAACCCTCAGTTGAGGAAAAGACTGAGCCAGTAGCTCCTCCGAAGAAGAACTCTGCTTACACTCCGAAGAAGGGTTACGCTACCCCCCGCCGCCGTGATGTTGAACGTGCTCGCGGTATTCAGCGTGGACCCGTCGCCCCGGCTCCTATGACGCGTAAAGAAGCTCGCGCACGCGAAGATGCCCGCTACGCCGGCATGACGAAAGAAGAGAAAAAAGCCGCCAAGGCACGCGAACGCGAAGAGCGCCGTATGCAACAGGAATATCGTCGTGAGCGGATGGCTGCTGGTGACGACGATTACGTTCTGCCACGCGATAAAGGCCCTGTTCGCCGGTTTGCACGCGACTGGGTGGACTCCAACTGGACGCCTATTTCGTGGCTGTTCCCCGTCGTTCTTTTCCTGCTTATTTTCACAATGATTCCGAATTATTCGATTCAGCGCTTTGTGCAATACCTTATGTATTTCTGCTTCATTGTGCTTCTTGTGGAAACATTCCGCATTTGCATTACGGTTTCCCACCGGGCAGAGAAGGAGTTTCCGAATAAGGGGAAGAAAGAAACCGGGTTCCGTCTGGGATGGTATGCCTTCATGCGTGCTACTCAGCCACGCCATTGGCGTAATCCAGTTCCGCAAACTGCACCCGTTTTTCCCTGGTCAAAGTCCACTGACGGGGAAGAAACTGATACTTCCGCTCCTGCATCTGAAGAAGAAAAACCCTCACGGAAGAAGAATACTGACTAGTTAACGAGCGAAAATCCTTCGGACGGAGCTGTAAAAAAGATACACTCACGTTTAACGAGTACCTACTTGTACTCCACTGGAACATATTTCCCAGCATGGCTAAGTGTATCGATACGAGTTCGGAGGTATGGCGGTAATGATTGGATTCCGTACAGCTCTCTCATGGTTGACTATCTTCCCAGTGAAGGCCCCGGACGACGTTAACCGACACGTAGGAGCTCGTGTTGTGAAAGCCACTCCCTTGGTTGGTGTTGTACTGGGGTTACTGTGCGGACTGGTATCGTGGGGACTCTCCGCCGCTGCTATACCATGGCCCATTACCGGCATCATTCTTACCGTACTGCTCGTTATTCTTACCCGCGGTATACATGTGGACGGTTTAGCCAACACTTTTGATGGATTGACGTCCTACAGGGAGCCGAAAGAAGCCCGTCGAATTATGCATGATGGGCAAGTGGGATCTCCTGGCCTAACCGCCGTTGTCTTAGCTCTTATTGCGGAAAGCCTTGCATTTGGCTTATTGAGTATCCATAACGGTCATATTATGACGGGTACCGTTATTGCCGTGGCCCAATGGAGTACACCACTTATGTGTGCGTCGGGGGCTTCACCAGTACCGCGTGACGGTTTCGGCTTCCTCATGGTGAGCACACAGCGCCCCCTTTTCGGCTGGATAATGTCTAGCATGGGAGCTTTACTGTTTACCGGGGCAGCAGCAGTAACGTCAGCACTGTGTGGACAGATGCCGGATGTATCCGTCGTCATCGCGCTACTGTATAGCGCCATAGCAGTGGGTGTCACGGTATTCTACCGCCAGCAGTGCGTCCGCATACTTGGGTGTGTAGACGGCGATGTGCTTGGGGCAAATGTAGAGTTGCTCCAGTCCTGCGGTGCTGTTATGGCAGTTTGTGCAGTAACGGCGCTTCTCTAGATTACTTCGCACACAATAATTATCGCCCCCGCTGGGTATAGCGGGGGCGATAATATTCTCGTAACAGTGCTTATGGCTCGTCACAATAATTTATTGCATGTGTAATTGTTGTGGTCCGTCACTAGACCAATTTGTACAACCAGTGATGGCTATCGGGACGTTCACCACGCTGAATACCTGTGAGAGTTTCGCGCAGCTGCATGGTAATAGCACCGGACTGACCGTCATTAACAGTAAATTCACCATCGCGGGATTTGAAGGAACCAATGGGGTTAATAACGGCGGCTGTTCCACAGGCAAAGGCCTCCGTAATTTCTCCCTTTGCTACTCGATCAGTGAGTTCGGTGAACGTAATAACGCGTTCTTCCATGGTGTAGCCCAAATCGCTGACCACAGTCTTCAATGAATCTCGCGTAATACCGGGAAGAAGAGAACCTGATAGAGCAGGCGTAATGACGGTAACATCATCACCGTCCTGGGCCACGAACATAGCGTTCATACCGCCCATCTCTTCAATATTTTCGCGCTTAATAGCATCCAGCCACAAAACTTGATCACAGCCTTGTTTGGATGCGGCATCCTGCGCAGCCAATGAAGCAGCATAGTTACCGGCGAATTTAGCAGCACCGGTACCCCCCGGGCAGGCACGCACATACTCGTGGGAAACCCACACCGTTACCGGCTTTATGCCTCCCTCGGAGAAATATGCGCCAGCTGGAGACGCAATAAGAACATAGGTGAACTTCTTCGCAGGATGAACTCCCAGTCCATTCTCTGTAGCAAACATGAAGGGACGCAGGTAGAGGCATTCCTCGCCACCCGGCTGCGGAACCCATTCCTGGTCGATAGTGACAAGTTCCTTGATGGAATCGATGAAATCTTCTTCGGAGAGTCTTGGCATGGCCATACGGTCAGCAGAGGACTGGAAACGGGCGGCGTTAGCGGTGGGACGGAACGTGACAATTTCGCCATCAGCATGACGGTACGCCTTCAGCCCCTCGAAAATGGCTTGTCCATAGTGCAACACCATGGAGGCGGGTTCCACAGAGAAGGGAGCATAGGGGACGACACGGTGATTGTGCCAGCCTTTACCCTCCTCATAATCAATAACCACCATGTGGTCAGTGAAATGAGAGCCGAAGCCAGGATTGGCAAGAATTGCTGCACGTTCCTCATCGCTATGCGGATGGGGAGAACGGTGAATAGTAAAAGTAGAGTGTTGAGCCATGGGCATTATGGTACCTTACTTTGCAGCTAGCGCTGCTGAGACTAGCTTTTTCTTCACATAGTGAGCAAAATTCAGCAATCTCCACTGCGATCTCTAGTGCGATCTTCTTGTGCGATAGCAATGCGAATACTTCACCACACTATGAAGGAGAAAGGAGCCATTCGAATCAACAGGGTAGTCTAAGGACATACGTACCCCTCTATAAGGAGTTGTGGCATGGCTGTCTCTGTAACACTTCCCGAACTCGGTGAATCAGTAACGGAAGGAACCGTTACACGCTGGCTAAAAAATGTTGGAGATACTGTTGCACAAGACGAGCCTTTAGTTGAGATCGCTACAGACAAAGTAGATACCGAAATCCCCTCCCCGGAAAGCGGTGTGCTCGTAGAGATTTGCGCCTGGGAAGACGATACTGTCGAAATTGGCGGGTTGCTGGCACGTATTGCCAGCAAAGATGACGTTACGGAAACCGCGGAACCTGTCTCAAACTCTGCCGCAGAGCCTGTACCGGCGGAGGAAATATCTGCCGGCAGGCACTCACGAAATAGCGAACCGGAAGAACCAAAAGAACCAGAAAAGGAAGACACACCAGACGCAAGCGACGTGCACTACTGTGAAGTCCTCATGCCGGAAGTGACGGAATCTACGGCAGACAGTTCTACTGCCGACTCTACTACCAGCACCATTATTCGTTGGTGCACAAAACTGGGAGACCACGTTCATACACATGATCCCCTTTTGGAAGTCTCTATTAGCACAACTGCTCAAACAGTCACGAAAACAATCCCTTCTCCCGCTAACGGCATACTCGTCCAAATTTGCGCGCGTGAAGATGGCACCATTTCTACCGGGCAAGTATTAGCAGTTCTCCAGACTGATGATGCCGCAACCGCCAACACCAGCGCAGCACCAGCATCAGTAGAGTCCACGACAATAGAGTCAGAGTCAGAGACCCCGAAGCCAGTAGCGACTCCTGTTGCTGAGAAAGCTACTCTGAAGGTTCCGCAAACGTCCCCCAGTTTTCACAATGTTCCCGGCATATCCACTTTTGGGGAAGAACCGTCACACACAAACACTGCGAGTACTGACCGTAGTTATGTCACTCCACTTGTGCGGAAGTTAGCTGCGGAAAAACATGTCGACCTTGCACACGTACACGGCAGCGGACTCGGCAGACGCATCGTGAAGAAAGACATTCTTGACTATGCGGCCACGCAGGAACACCGTCAGGCCTCTGCACAAACACAAACAGTTGGCATAGACTCCGGAGTATTAGGCATTTCTCCTTCTGCTTCTACTCCAATGGGTGACGCCGCTAACCTCCGTGGGACTACTCACCCTGCTTCCCCCATACGGCAATCTGCTGCCGCTGCAGCTCTTGCGGCGGGACAGAGCACTGCGCAAGTTTCTCAAGTATTCGACACGGATGTGACAAATCTTCTGCGTCGCCTAACCTCAATTCGTACGGAGAGCCCTTCCACTACACTGTCTTTGCGCGCATGCGCTATCTATGTGGTATCCCGTCTGCTGCGTCGTCATCCGGCTCTTAACGCCAGCTATGACAAGCAGAATCAGCAGATTACCTACTATGAGGATATTGATCTTTCCATTGGGATTGATACGCCACAGGGTCTCCTCTCCCCCGTTCTTCACCATGCTGACCAGTACAGTCTTAATGAAATTGGACAGCATGTGCAGAATATGGAAGAACGCTGTTTAAACGGCACTCTTACCCCTCGCGATCTTAGTGGTGGTACGTTCACGTTATCCCACCCCACGTCTATGGGTGCCTTATGGGAGACTCCCCTTGTTATTCCACCGCAATCAGCAGCACTGTCTATTGGTACTCCAGTACAGCGTCCCGTTGTTGTGGATGGCGCGGACGATAGCGCTATCGCTATCCGCGACATGGTATATCTCACGCTGAGCTACGACGCATGTCTTATCGACTCTTCCGCGGCGAGCTGTTTCCTTCACGATTTACAGCATGCCCTCCGTGAGGCGAGTTTCCTCGACGATACCGATGATGACAATGGCCTCGCCTAACCCTCAGCCACCACACGTAGCTCCTGTTTCTTCCCGCGCCTCCCACCTACCCTTCGATTTTCAATGGTTAGGAGAGGTTGACTACGACGCATCTTGGCGTCGCCAAGAAGAGGAGACAGCCCGACGCAAAGCTAGTGCGCAAGATCCTCACCAGGCTGAGACTGCGCGAGATGTTGTTCTCCTGTTGACGCATCCGTCCGTTTACACGGCGGGGCGTATGACGGAGGATAGCGATCTTCCCGATAACGGTGCACCAGTTGTTTCTATTAACCGGGGTGGGCGTATTACGTGGCATGGGCCGGGTCAGTTGGTGGGGTATCCCATTATTAAGCTGGCGGAGCCCATGGATGTTATTGCCTTTGTGCGGCGAACGGAGGAAGCCCTTATTCGGGTCGTTAACGATTTTGGTGTGACGGCAGGGCGAGTTGCGGGACGTTCTGGTGTGTGGGTTCCCAGCGATGCGGCAGTGGGGTTGCCGGGTGGTCGTCCTGAACGCAAGATAGCGGCGTTGGGTTACCATCTGACCGGTGGGGTAAGCCAGCATGGTTTTGCGGTGAACTGTTGCAATTCTGTAGAGCCATACAGCCATATAGTGCCGTGTGGGATTAGTGATGCTTCAGTGACGACACTGTCGTTGGAGGTAGGCGAAACTATTACTCCTACTGATATTCTTCCCGCTGTACAGCACTATTTTCAGTTGGCGTTGGATGGTGAGCTGGAGCTGGCGGAGGGAGAGATTCCCCGATGAGTGATCTCTCTGCGGGAAGAAAATTGCTTCGTATTGAACGGCGCAATGCAGAGCATCCTATTGAGAAGAAACCTGCGTGGATTCGTACAACTGCGCGAACTGGCCCGCATTTCCAGGATATGAAGTCGCTGGTAAAAGGGGCTTCTTTGCATACTGTGTGCCAGGAGGCTGGCTGCCCTAACGCCTATGAGTGTTGGGAAGATCGGGAGGCTACTTTTCTGATTGGGGGAAGTCGCTGTTCACGACGGTGTGATTTTTGCCAGATTGATTCTGGTAAGCCGCAGCCGCTTGATCCTGATGAGCCGCGTCGTGTTGCGGAGAGCGTACGACATTTACACTTGCGCTACTCTACCATTACTGGTGTCACCCGTGATGATCTTCCCGATGAGGGGGCATGGTTGTATGCGGAAACTGTGCGAGAGATTCATCGCTTGAACCCTGGTACTGGGGTGGAGAATCTCATTCCGGATTTTCATGCTGATCCGCAGCTTTTAGAGGAAGTGTTTGCGGCACGTCCGGAAGTGCTTGCCCATAATGTGGAGACAGTGCCGCGGGTAATGCGGAAGATTCGACCGGCTTTTACATATGAGAATTCCCTGTCCGTTCTTACACAGGCACGGGATTATGGGCTTGTGACGAAGTCGAATCTCATATTGGGGATGGGTGAAACCCCTGCTGAGGTTGAGGAGGCGCTTGTTGATCTGCGGAACGCCGGATGCGACATTATTACTATTACGCAGTATCTACGCCCGTCTCCGCTCCATCACCCTATTGATCGGTGGGTGCGCCCGGAGGAGTTTCTCCACTATGCAGATTTAGCCCATCAGCTGGGTTTTCCCGGTGTCATGGTGGGACCACTGGTGCGGTCAAGTTACCGTGCTGGGCAGCTCTATGCGCAGGCTATGCATAACTTAGGGCGGGACTTACCTCCTTCTCTAGCACACCTTTCCACGAGTAAAGGAGCATCGCAGGAAATACATAATGTTCTGCATCGCCTACACTAGAGCTAGCGTGTTATACGTCGACCTGCTCAAATGATAGATAGTTGGGTAGGGGAAGTCGGTAAAGGAAGTCAGTAAGAAGTAACTCGCTCATTCCGTTCTATAAATGGCACTATGAATAGAACTGCACCGCACTATCTCAAGGGAGAGTAATGGCGAAGAAGGAAAAATCATTAGCCGAAATGACACGGGAAGAACGCAAAGAAGCTCGCCAAGCTAAGCGTAAGTCCCGTCAGGCAACACTGAAGCAGGTGTGGACTGCCTTTAACGTGCAGCGTAAAGAAGATAAGAAGCTGCTCCCCATTATGATTGCGGTCCTGCTGGTAGTGCTGGTCGCTATTATTCTTATTACGTACTTCTGCATGAATGGCTCGTGGGTGACGTGGCTCTTCATGATGATTGCGGCAATTCTTCTGGCCCTTGTTATTGACATGGCAATCTTTACTCGCCGCATGACCAATACTCTCTACGCCAAAGCCGATGGCCAGCCTGGTATGGCGGGGTGGGTGCTGTCTCAATTAAAGGGGACCTGGCGTGTGCAGCAGACGGTTGCCGGTAACACCAACTTGGATGTTGTTCATCGAGTAGTGGGCCGTCCTGGCATCATTTTGGTGGGTGAGGGCAACCATTCTCGTTTACGTAGCCTTATGCAGAGTGAAAAACGTAAACTTGCCCGCGTTGTTGGCGATACTCCTATCTATGAAATCTATGTTGGGCATGGGGATGACGAAGTGGAGATGAAAAAGCTTGAACGCACCATTAAGCATCTCCCGAAAAACATTGACCGCGATAAGGTGGATTTCATACAACACCGCCTCGATTCTCTTGCCGCTAAATCCGGCGTGATGGGTATTCCGAAAGGCCCTGTTCCTAATGGTGCAAAAATGCGTAACGTACAGCGTTCAGCGCGGCGGCGTACGCATCGTTAAATATTAAAGCCACCCCTATAAGTTCATATTTAGACAACCATCGTTGCTTAACACATGTTGTTAACGGAAAAAGCCATCGTGTAACACGTCGGAAACACGATCTTGACTCCTAAGCAACACCATTCCTCTAGAGTGAAGACATCACCGGATAAAACGGTCTCAATCAAGGAGAATCACCGTGGGATTTACCAGTCCTCAAGAAGTAGTCGATTACATCAAAGCTGAAGAAGTCGAGCTTGTCGACATCCGATTTACCGATCTCCCCGGTATGGAGCAGCACTTCACTATTGACGCTGCCGACTTCACTGTAGACGCCATGGAAGAAGGACTCGCTTTTGACGGCTCCTCCATTCGCGGTTTTGCCACCATTGACGAGTCCGATATGTCACTACTCCCGGATCTCTCCCGCGCACGTATCGATCCTTTCCGCAAAGTAAAAACCCTCAACGTAGAATTCTTCGTCCACAACCCGCGTACCCGCGAGCCCTACAGCCGCGACCCCCGCAATATTGCCCGCAAGGCTGAAGAATACCTGGTCTCCACTGGCATTGCCGACACCTGCTACTTCGGTGCAGAGGCAGAATTCTACGTATTCAACAGCATTCGCTACGCTACCGAGATGAATACGTCCTTCTACGAGATTGATTCCGAAGAAGGATGGTGGAACCGCGGTAAAGAACTAGACGTGGATGGTACTCCCAACCGCGGATACAAGACCCGTATTAAGGGCGGCTACTTCCCTGTTGCTCCTTACGATCACTACCAAGACCTCCGCGACGAGATGTGTCACTACCTGCGCGCTTCTGGTTTTACTCTGGAACGCGCCCACCATGAGGTTGGCAATGGTGGCCAGATGGAGATTAACTACCGTTTCAACACTCTCCTTCACGCCGCGGACGATGTTCAGCTTTTCAAGTACATTATTAAGAACACCGCGTGGATGAACGGCCTCACCGCCACCTTCATGCCAAAGCCGCTCTATGGCGATAATGGCTCCGGCATGCACGCCCACATGTCCCTGTGGAAAGACGGTGCGCCCCTCTTCTACGATGAGAATGGTTACGGTGGCCTCTCCGATCTGGCACGCTACTTCATTGGCGGTATCCTCGAACATGCCGCCGCAGTATTGGCTTTCACCAACCCCACTATTAACTCCTACAAACGCCTGGTGAAGGGCTACGAAGCCCCCGTCAACCTGGCTTACTCGCAGGGCAATCGCTCTGCCTGCGTTCGTATTCCGCTAACGGGTAATAACCCCAAGGCGAAGCGTATTGAATTCCGCTGCCCGGACCCCTCCTCCAACCCCTACTTGGCTTTTAGTGCCATGCTGATGGCTGGCCTGGATGGTATCAAGAACCGTATTGAGCCAATGGCCCCCATCGACAAGGACCTCTACGAGCTACCTCCTGAGGAAGCGAAGAACATTCCGCAGACACCCGCCACCCTTGATGAAGCTCTCGATGCTCTTGAAGAGGATCATGACTTCCTCACCGAAGGCGACGTCTTCACTGAGGATCTCATCTCCACCTGGATCAACTACAAGCGGGATGTGGAGCTTAATGCTGCACGCCTACGCCCCACCCCCGTCGAGTTTGAACTCTACTACGACTGCTAAACAATACGTGCTAGGTAACACCGCACACTATGGAGCGCCGCTCTTTCACACAACATCTATAACAGAATAACCAGAATAATTGTGATGATGGTCCCGGTTTCTTACACACGGAAACCGGGATCATTGTCAAAAATAGTAGATATATCAGCACGTATAGGGTAACATAGGGGTCATGGTTAGTATGGGCGCTACTGGCGCTGCCATTTCTGTTTCTGGCGTGACCAAACGCTTTGATGACATTACTGCCGTTGATAATGTCAGTCTCACTATTCACCCCGGTGAAGTCATTGCGCTTCTAGGTCATAATGGTGCTGGCAAAACTACTCTGCTGGATATGATATTGGGCTTTACTACGCCAGATAGTGGTTCTATTACTGTGCTGGGTGGTGTTCCTGCCGAGACTGCTCACTCTGGCCGTATTGGAGCAATGCTGCAAAGTGGCGGGTTACTGAAAGACCTTAGCGTGCGCGATACTTTGGCGTTTGTCGCCAAGTGCCACGTTGACCATCTCCCCATTCCACAAGTCATTGAACGTGCTGGTCTTAGCGATTTCGCTGACCGCAAGGTTGGCAAATGCTCGGGTGGGCAAGTACAGCGACTGCGATTCGCCCTCGCGCTCCTTTCCGACCCCGATATTCTCATTCTGGACGAGCCCACTGCAGGACTCGATGCTGCCGCCCGGCGCGATTTTTGGGAAACGATGCGTGGTGAAGCCCAGCGTGGCCACACTGTTATCTTCGCTACTCATTATCTGCAAGAAGCGGATGATTTCGCGGATCGCCTCGTTCTTATCCGCTCTGGGAGAATAGTGCTCGATGGGGCCACCACGGATCTTCTCTCCTCCTCCACGCGGCATTTAACGGGTACATGGTGCAGTACTACATCACCTATTGAGGTCGCTGCTGGTCTTGGTCTTCCCCCCACCGCAGTTACTTACTCGGCGGATCGCGACGGCACCACCAGCACTACCACCATCGATACTGTCGACAACACAGATGCTGCCACCGCGGATTCGCACGCTACCTCGCCCGATCCGCACGATCAGTTAGTCACCTTCACATGCGCTGATACTGACGCGCTGGCACTGGAGCTGCTACGTCGGGGTTGTATTCGCGATATCACCATAGCCACTAGTTCCGTCGAGGACTTGTTCTTTGAATACGGTATTGGCGATACGCCAGCGGACAGTTCTGGCGCTACTGCTGATACTGCTGTTACTGTCGACTCTGGTAAGGAGAGCGCACAATGACCAGACGTTCTCAACGCTCTACCCACCGTTCGCGTCAATCCGCCGCTGCATCTTCTACCGTGCACGCTGATAGTACTCCCCTTGTTGACTCCCCTGTACAGCATTCTTCTGTACAACATTCTTCTGTGACGGCAACTACCACGCTCACCCCACCGCGTGTCTTCTTCCGCTATCTCTGGGCGGATTTCGTACGCACTCTACGCATGTGGCGAACAACGGTGTTTGTGCTGTTTCTTCCCGTTGTCCTTTTCCTTATGTTCGGCTTAATGGACGGTATGAAGACGGATTATTCCGCTGGCCATGGGAATGGCACTGCTTACGTGATGGTTTCTATGGCTATTTATGCGGCAGCTACTGCTACCACCAGCGTGTCGGGTGCTACCGCTATAGAAATATCGTCTGGTTGGGGGCGTCAACTCAGTTTGACGGCCTTGCGTACCCCCGGATATTTCATCGCCAAAATATGCTCTGCTGTTCTTATTACAGTGCTTCCCATTGGGCTTCTTTTTATCGTTGGTGCAGCATGTGGTGCTGATCTTATAGGGGCAGGATGCTGGGCAGGAACATTCTTCCTATGCTTACTGGTAGCGCTGCCGTTTTCTCTCTACGGGTTAGGCACCGCGTTGCTCCTCCGCAATGAAGCCGCTAACGGAATGGCCATTAGTTTACTGAGCGTTATGGCATTTTTCGGTAATCTTTTTGCACCGCTGCAGGGTGTACTCCTGAAGATTTCTCGTTTCACTCCTCTCTATGGGGCTGCCACACTAGCGCGTTGGCCTCTCAATGAGGGTGTCTTCCACTTCTATGACGGCTCGGCGGTAACCACCGAAAATATTTGGTGGGCGATCGGAAATATAGTGGCATGGACTGCCATTTTCGCCATTATGTGTGTTTTCGGGGCTCGCCGCCGTAACGACAAATAATCTGGTGGAAAGCAACTCAGCACAATAAACCGGCACAGTAAGCTAACAGAGCCAAGTCAGCAAAATAAGCTGGCAAAATTAAACTGGCAGAGCTGGACAGTAGTGTGCTTAGGCGTGATAGTGGGAGCGGTCAGGAATAACCTGGAGGGATCCTGCTCCATCGTCCATAACACGTACCGGGATGTTATAGACCGTGCTTAGTCGATCTGCAGTAAGAACATCCCGTGGGGTTCCCTGTGCCACTACTCCACCGTCTGCCAGGATAACAACAGTATCCGCATAGGCGGCAGCTAGCCCTAAATCGTGAAGAACAACTACTACGCCAACACCGTCGGCGGCACGTTCCCGGACGACATGCATAAGTCGCTCCTGGTGCTGAATATCCAGTGCGGCAGTCGGTTCATCAAGCATAAGGATAGGTGTTTGTTGCGCGAGTACACGCGCTAGTGACACTCGAGCTCGCTCACCGCCAGACAGTTCATTAAAAAGTTGAGGGAGGAACGCCTCTACATCCATTGCCTGAACCGCTTCGGCAATAGCCTCTTTATCCTTATCTGCTTGTGGTGTACGAACCCAGGGGGCTCTTCCCATTTCGATGACTTCACTAACGGTGAAGTCGAAGCCTACATGGTTGCTTTGGGTAAGAACGGCACGCCGTTGTGCTAAATCGTGTATGGAAAGTTTCTTAAGGCTATCGCCAAGGACGGTGATTGTTCCTTCTGCTGTGGCTAAATCTCCTGCTAACACGCTGAGCAGTGTTGATTTACCTGCACCATTGGGGCCAACAAGTGCAATAACTTCACCAGAGTGGACGTTGAGGGATACTCCGGAAAAAATAGTGCGTTTTGAGCGAACACAGGAAACGTTCGTAGCAGTGAGAATAGTGTCTCCATACTGAAAAGTATCAGTAGTCATTTACTGCCACCCCGTTCCCACAGACTTATAACGGCGCAGAAGCAGGAGGAAAATAGGGCCACCAATAAGGGAGGTCAGCATACCGATGGGAAGTTCTGCAGTACTGATAATGGTACGTGCGCACGTATCCGCGACAAGTAGTACAAAAGCTCCTCCGAAGGCGGATGTTGGTAGCAACCATTTATGTTGTGGCCCAATAATTAGGCGAATAGCGTGTGGAACAATTAAACCGACGAAAGCGATGACGCCGGCAAACGCTACGCCCACACCTACTAAAGCCGCCACCAGAATAATGACGCATAGGCGGAACCTCTCAACATTAACGCCAAGATGCCTGGCCTGATTCTCGCCCAGTGCTAGAAGATCCATCTTTGGGGCGCACAGACACGCTATGACAATACCGATGACGGTAATGATGAGCGTGATAACGGCAGAGCTCCAACCGGCACCGGCAAGTGAACCAAGCTGCCAAAACACCACTTGGGACTGAGCCATGGTGCCGCCGATAAAACTGAAAAGGGTAACAAAACCTCCGGCCATGGCATTAATAGCTACACCCACCAAGATAAGGTTAACGACAACGGTTTTCCCCTGTACTCGGGAAAGTGAATACACCAGCAGAGTGGTCAGTAACGCCCCTATGAATGCAGCAAGTGCGGTGCCCCATTTAAGGAATCCATAGCTGCGTTCTACGCCGGCCAGAGATGCGATAGCCAGTAGGCCGGAGGCAAACACTGCACCACCCGAGGAAACACCAATAATACTTGGCTCAGCCAACGGGTTAGCGAAAATACCTTGCAGTAACGCCCCGGCGCACCCCAGCCCTGCCCCTACTGCGAGAGCAATGACAAGGCGGGGGAAACGGACTTCCCAAAGCGTACTGGTGACAATACGGGGGGTGGTACCGTCGCTCTTCACACCCCAGGACATGAGAATGGTATTGGTGACATCATGTGGGGTGGCGTGCACTTGTCCAACAACGCATGCTACTAAAGCCGCCGCAATAGTGAGAAGGATAAGAACGACAAGGACAATAATGGAGCGTCTTGTCCTGTTTTTCGTCACTTCTCAGCGGACTTTCCGTAGAGAGCATCGGCTAGTGCATCAATAATGGCACCTTCACCAGGGCCGAAGGAGAATAGTGCGGAGTCGAGAATATCGACTACGGAACGATTCTTACCGGCAGGAGTCTGCGCTACACCTGGTGCGGAGACAACACCATCCACACCGCCGGCAGACTTCATACCATCCGACATAACGATAACGGTATCGGGGGCAGCCTTCGCTAGTGCTTCAGGCGTCATAGGAGTGAAGTTCTGTGTGAGACCAGCGTCCTTACTGACATCAACTCCACCGAGTGCTTCGACCAGTTCAGGAGCGCCAGAGCCGGGGCCACCAATGAAGGCGACGTTAGTTCCGCGAATAACGAGGACAGCAATACGGCGTCCATCGGCCATTGCCTGTGCACGTTTAGTAGCCGTGTCAATTTCTTTCTTGGTGTGGTCGATAACTTTATCGATGTCTTTTTGATCGATACCCAGAGCTTTTCCGATTTCAGTGATGGTGGTGCCCACACCCTTAATGGAGCGCTCGGGGGAAATATAGACGACGGGGATACCCATGGAACGCAGTTGACGTAACACTGCTGCGGGACCAACAGTGACGTCAACAAGCACAACTGATGGATGTGCGGCAATCATCTTCTCAGCATTGAGAACATGCGCTTTAGTGGTAACGAGCGGAATGTTCTTTGCTTCTGGGAAATCTGCAGTCTTGTCTCGCCCGATGATGCTCTTTCCAAGCCCAAGAGAATAAATAGTGCGGGTGATGGTACCGGGACGATCAATGCCGATGATGCGAGATGTATCGGTAATAGTGACGTCTTCCCCATCCCAGGATTTCACTTTGGCGGGAAGATGCTGGCGAGGATTCTGGACAACTGTTTCTGGATTGTTGTTCTTGAGAACAGCGTGACGCGGTCCGTGTGCTTTGGGGAACTCAGCGGAGGCTCCATCCCCACCGTTAGGATCCGTACAACCGGTGAAAACCAGGGCAGCTGCAGTAGCAAGCGCAACTACAGCATGGCGACGGGAACGGGAAGTATGTGAGTGAATGAGTGATGTGCCCCTACGGGAATGAGTAAAGCCGGCCACTGCAGTCCTCCAAAGATGCTTTATTGCTTATTCATAGATCAAACAGGGACTTTATCCTCGTGTTTTATACCTACTTCAGATAATTTCTACCCTCAGATCCGCACTCTAGAATAGTCCATTTTAAATATTTAGGGTAACCTGATTTACAGCACAAAAGTTATCTTTTTGTTATCAGACTCTAACTTCTTGTTCCCATGCAAAAGACATGAAGAAGTTAGAGGTCACCACAGAAAGGACATCACAGTGTCGATCTTCACATCTCATGCTTCACGCCGAGCTTCGGCCGTGGCGACGCTTGCTGCCGCCGTTCTTATGCCACTTGCTGGCGCAGGCATTGCACAAGCTGCTCCCACCATTTCCGCAACCCCCACAAAGAATCTTCACGCCGGTTCTGTTGTCAAGGTCACCATGCGCGGCCTCGATCCACTCTCTGGCTACTACGTAGGTCTCTGCCAGAATAAATACAGCGGTAAAGTTCCGCTCTGTACTGGTCAGCGGAAGTCCATTGGTAACCAACTATGGGTTACTAACTCCCCCGGCGGCACCAATAAAATCCCGAAGAATGGCGTCGTCAAGGGGCAGATCACTGTCACTCTTAAAGGTTCCACTGTTCCCGGTAAGAAAGTAGACTGCCGAAAAGGCTGCTCCATTACTCTCTTCCACGATCACGTCAATGGACTTAATATTCTTTCCCGAGTCCCCGTATCCGTGAAGTACTAAAGAGCACTTAAGATCACAATTTCATAACGCATAGTTATGAATGCGATTATATTCATACTTTGTTTATACCTTGTGGAGCGCGTTATTCTTCCCAGAAGACGCGCTCCACAACTTTTCTGGCACGCCGCGTCGACTTCAAATAATTCTCCACATACGCCGCACCCGAGTTCACCGGCCACCCACAAATGGCCGCCACACTCGCCAAAATCTCCCCCTGGATAGGAAGAACGTCCAACGACTTCCCCCTTGCTAAAGCAAGAGCATTCCGCGTAGCCGTTGCCCTCGACCATGCAATCCACAACGTATCTTCATCATCTAAGCTCAACAAACCCGCTTGTGTAGCCGCTTCTAAAGCCGCCCGCGTAGACGTCACCTGTAGCTCAGGATATGTATGCGCATGCTGCAGCTGCAGTAATTGAACCGTCCACTCAATATCCGAAAGACCACCGCGCCCAAGTTTTGTGTGCAAATTAGGATCCACCCCACGTGGCATTCGCTCAGTTTCCACACGTACCTTCATACGCCGAATCTGCTGCGCAAACTGCACCGGTAACTTTTCGGGATACCGAAGTGGATTCACCATTTCAATAAACTTTTGTCCCACCTTCATATCCCCAGCCAGCGGCTCAGCACGTAATAACGCCTGCAATTCCCACGGCTCAGCCCACGTCTCATAGTACGTACGGTAGCTTTCCAACGTACGCACAAGTGGCCCCTTCTTCCCCTCCGGGCGCAGATCAGCATCAATCTCCAAAGGTGGATCTGTGGAAGGCTTCTCCAACAGTTTCTGCAGCTTATCAACAACCTCTGTAGACCATCGCAATGCCTTTTGCGTGGACTCCGCCGCACTAGTGGGCTCACACACAAACATCACATCAGCATCCGATGAATAGCCAATTTCTTTACCCCCTAAACGCCCCATCCCAATAACAGCAATCCGTGCCGGCACATCCTCCTCCGTCATCCCCTTACTCTGAATATGCTCACGAATAGTTACTGCCAAACCAGCATTCAATACCGCCACCCATACAGTTGAAAGGGCGGCACACACTTCCTCAACATTAAGCATGCCCAGTACATCAGCACAGGCAATACGAGCCAGTTCCGCCCGACGCAAAGATCGCGCCGCATTAATAGCATCAGCTGGATTATGATGTCGCCGCGCACTTGCTTCTAATGCTGAGGCAATATCGGAAGAGCTAGATGCGACAAGCCGCCGCCCCGACAACATTTGGATAACATCGGGAGCGTTCATTAAAAGATCGGGGATATAGCGGCTTGTGCCACAGATAATGGCAAGACGTTCCAGCACAACGCCATCGTCGCGGAGTAGCCGCAAATACCATGTTTTATCAACAAGTTTTTCAGACAATCGGCGATAGTTAAGAAGCCCCATATCTGGATCCGGAGTGCGGCTGAGTTGTTCCAACATCATGGGAAGTAACAGTTCTTGGATACGGGAACGCCTGCTACTAGAGCTGGTAAGAGCGCGTAAATGCGTAATAGCATGGCGGGGGTTACGGTACCCTAACGCGGCCAGCTGCCGTTCCATTGCATCATTATCCAAAGAAACAGCGGAGGCATCTGCAGCCGCAATACTTAGTAGGAGCGGCCGGTAGAACAGGCTTTCATGAAGCAACCGGATACGGGATCTCGTACGACGAATACGGTCAGTAAGAACCTGCTCCGTATCCATAATGCCCATGGGGCGGCACCCTGCAGAACGAGCCAACCAACGCCATTCTGCCTCATTATCGTCACTGGGAAGAAGGTGCGTACGGCGCATATGTTGGAGTTGCAGACGATGCTCTAACAGACGCAAAAAATCATACGCTCTGTTTAACTCGGTCCCATTTTTTCGGGAGATATATCCCCCCTTCGCCAGTGCATCAAGAGCCTCACCAGTGGGTCGCACACGTAAACTTTCATCCGTTCGCCCGTGCACCATCTGCAATAATTGCACTGCGAATTCCACATCGCGCAGTCCTCCACGCCCCAGTTTTAATTCACGGGTAGCGGTGGACTCGGGAAGATTGTTTTCTACCCGTTTCCGCATTTCTTGCACGTCTTCAACAAACTGGTCACGTTCACAGGCTGTCCATACCAGCGGATAAATAGCATCAAAATAGGTGCGCCCCAGGTCCATATCCCCTGTCATGGGACGGGCTTTAAGCAATGCTTGAAATTCCCACGTTTTCGCCCATCGCTTGTAGTACGCCTGGTGGGATTGCACGGACCGAACGAGATCCCCCTTCTTCCCCTCTGGCCGCAGTGCCGCATCCACTTCAAAGAAACAGTGGGTACTAATACTCATGAATTCTGCGGCTAGCCGGGCAGCTTTAGTATTTGCTGGCTCTGCTACAAAAACAACGTCGACATCAGATATATAATTCAGCTCGCGAGCTCCGCACTTCCCCATTGCGATAACTGCAAGACGCACCATGTCATCGGTTGGGTCAGGGTAAACCGTGGAGACGGCAACAGCGAGGGCTGCGGTTAAGGCGGCCTCTGCTATTTCTGTCAGTCTTTCTGATGTATCGCGTCGCGGTATTTGCGGCTCAGTATTGTCGACAACATGGGCAACATCAACAGCGGCAATAAGGCACATAATGTCCCGATAGGCACTCCGTAGTTTCACCACTGCTGCAGGCCCAGTGATGCCCGCTCGATATGTTCCGGTAGTAGAAAGATCCGTAGACGCAGTGTCATCAACAGGCGATGCCTCTACACTGTGCAGAAGATAGTGGAGGCTATGGGGGAAAGAGGGAATGGGATTATCTAAATGCTGCGCTACTGCGGGATGCGTCACAAGGTGGTCCCCCAACGCGGTAGAACTTCCTAGGAGAGCAATCAGCCGGCTACATAGGGTTGTATTAGCAAGTAAGTCGTGAGTGTAGTGTTCCCAACTCTGTTCCCCCAGTTCAGTACACATAGCCTCGCGGAGACGCACTAACGTAGCAAGACACAGATTGGGGTCAGGGCTGGCGGAAAGTGCGCGGAGGAGGGGCACGCACTCTTCCTCTAGCCACCCTAACTCACTAAGTTCTTGCTGGGCGGACGGCCGTGAGATTCCCAACCTGGCAGGACTGGGAACAATACGACGGCCAGTATTTCGGGGGCTAGTCACAGGGAGAGATAGTGACGCAGTTCGAAAGGAGTGACGTGGCGAGAATAGCGCGTCCATTCCTCGTGTTTACTACGGATAAGAAACTCAAAAACATGCTCCCCTAATGCTTCTGCCATAAGCTCCGAGCTTTCAAAACAGGCCAATGCAGATGCCAGACTCTTCGGAAGATCCGGATACCCCATTGCCTTACGCTCTTTCGGATGCATAAGGTTGACATCTTCCTCCGCCTCGGGAGGAATTTCATATCCTTCTTCCACGCCCTTAAGACCTGCCGCGAAGATAGCAGCAAAAGCGAGATAGGGGTTACAACCGGGGTCTGGAGTCCGTACTTCTACACGTCGCGAACTGGACTTATTCGGCATATAACGTGGAACCCGCAGCATAGTACAGCGGTTACCGGAAGACCACGTGGCAGATATAGGAGCCTCAAAACCTCCACTAATGCGTTTGTAGGAGTTCACCCACTGATTAGTGACAAGTGAAATCTCGCTCGCGTGTTTTAGAATGCCCGCCATGAATGATCGTGCGACTTTAGACAGTCCCATGGGATCGTTGGGGTCGTCAAAAGCATTAGTATCGCCTTCGAAAAGACTCATGTGGGTGTGCATGCCCGAACCGGCATAGTCAGTGAAGGGCTTCGGCATAAAAGTGGCCCGCACACCATCATTGATGGCGACTTCTTTCACTAAGTAGCGGAACGTCATAATGTTGTCCGCCATACTTAGTGCATCTGCGAAACGTAAATCTATTTCTTGCTGACCGGGGGCAGTCTCGTGATGGCTGAACTCTACAGAGATACCCATGGATTCAAGCGCTTCAATAACGTGGCGCCGATAATGCGGAGCTGTATCATGAAACGCCTGATCAAAATAGCCACCATTATCAATGGGCTGCGGACGCTGTCCTTGGGTATTGAGAGAATTGAGAACAAAGAATTCAATTTCGGGGTGCACGTAGCATGAAAAGCCCATTCCGGAGGCTTTATTCATAACCTGTCGCAGCACGTGGCGTGGATCCGCCCAGGAGGGTGTGAGGTCTGGCATAAAAATGTCGCAGAAGATGCGGGCAGAATGCTGCCGCTCATCTTCATGCAGCCAGGGCATCATCTGGAAGCTAGAGGGATCGGGCATGAGGATGGTGTCCGCTTCCGTAATACGGGAGAAACCCTCAATAGAGGATCCATCGAAACCGATACCTTCTTCAAAGGCTCCCTCTAGCTCTGCTGGGGAAATAGCGACAGATTTCAGATAACCCAGCAGGTCAGTGAACCAAAGACGAACGAAATGGATATCTCGTTCATCTAGGGCTCGAAGGACGAATTCTTGCTGTCGATTCATACTTTTGAGGGTATTCCATGAGCATTACCAGTGTGTTAACTCTGCTCATTGTTGCCGTATTTTGTGACTCTTGTTATTTGCTATGCTCACTTGGATGCTTTACACGTGACATGATC
The DNA here is from genome assembly GCF_011525565.1 of Lawsonella sp. Classification (NCBI taxonomy): domain Bacteria; kingdom Bacillati; phylum Actinomycetota; class Actinomycetes; order Mycobacteriales; family Lawsonellaceae; genus Lawsonella; species Lawsonella sp. The sequence continues at coordinate 95,700 of NZ_WVRS01000003.1, read as the reverse complement.
CTTGTAGATCTTCTTATGCACGATGAAGTCACCCACATAGCGGTCTACACACGAATGTCCACGCAGCGCAGCACAATGTCCTTCACCTACATACGTAAGTAATGGGGCATTCATATCGTGAGCTAGCTGTACACCAGACTGGTAGGGGGTAGCAGGATCCCCTGTTGTGGACACGACAAGAATATTCCCGTTGCTTCGTGCCGTAGATTTATGCGATTTAATAGTGTGATGTGCTGGCCACATGGAGCACAGATCGATCGGGGCGTCTTCTACTGCACCACCTGGATCAGCAAATCGCATTTCCTTAACATAGCGACGTGTCATATCAACCTGGCGAGCATGGCCTGTTGCTTCATGATCCATGCACAATACTGCTTGGAAAACGTCCTGTGTGTTGGTGTATGCCCCATCAAGAGAACGCCCATAATACGAGTCAGACAAGGCAAGGAGAATATCTCCACCGGCTTTGAGCTTAAGCTGCTGCAACCCTAATTTCAGAAGGGGCCAGGCAGTATCTGTATAGAGGGCGCCAATAACGGCATAGACAGAGTCGGACCAGCTAAGGAGACGTCCCTTCATAAGAGTGCCAGCAGGCTTTTTCTGCAGTGGCCACACAAGCTTATGGAACTCCTCCGTAGCTTTAGCCGGATTATCTCCAAGAGGGCAAGCTCCTGTCTTAACACACCACTGTGCCCATGCATCAAAGGATTTTTGGAACCCTCTTCCCTGGTTAATGGCAGATTCCACACTATCCTCAGTGGGGTCTACCACACCATCAAGAACAAGGGCGCGTACTTTGTTGGGGAATGCCTCTGCATATTGCGACCCGAGGAATGTACCGTACGAGTATCCAATGTAGGTAAGTTTCTCATCACCAATAGCGGCACGGATAACATCCATATCGCGAACAACGTCACGAGTACCCATGTGGGCCAGGAATGTTGCTCCTACATTCCTTATACATCCGTTCATATAGGCACGGTTTTGCTGGTTTTGATACGCCACCGCCTGCCGTGTGAATGTGGCCTCGCCAAATGTACGCTTCTGGTCAAAGTCCTCATTAGAAATACATTTCAAATTCGGCCCCGAGGAACCAATTCCACGTGGGTCAAAACCTACCAGATCGAAATGGTCAAGAATTTTGGCAGCACTAGCGGGCGACGCCAGACTCCCTGCCATATTAAGTCCTGAGCCACCGGGGCCACCGGGGTTAATAAGCATGCCTCCCCAGCGTTTCCCCTTAGCCCGCACGCGAGACACCGCGATTGTCGCTACCGCAGGTTTACCCTTCTCCACTTTCCACGGGTTCCCCAATGCTTTATCTTGCTTAATGACATCTGGGTAGACGACGGGAACAGTAACGGTACCGCATTCCATCTTTCCTAAATTACGGAATGTTTTATACCGCTCGAGGAAGGTGGATGCCTGTAGCGCATTATCGAGGCATGGCCCCCATTTCACGCGCTGCTTATAGAACTCCTTTAATGCAGGATCCTTCTCCCCCATTGCTGGATTCGTCATGCTGTACACGTCTTTTGCAGACGCCACTGTAACGGTAGAGGCACCCGTTGAGGCCACAAGTCCCATTGACAGCACCAGTATGCCTAACTTTGTGCTTAACCTACGCCACCCGCCACGCAAGCCCCGTCGCATATTTTCTCCCGTCGTTTCTATCTACTGAGACGTAACACGCTCATGGTGTCTATAGTTTCACAGGAGTAACCCTTTTTGGGAGAACAGAACATAACAATATTATTTCTTTTCCTGTAGCCTCTCTCCGGCTAGCATGGAAGCCACCATCAATCAATAGGGTAAATTGACCAGATATTTTGGTTTACTGCTGGTCACGCATATCTTCAGCGTCTGCTTCTGCATTATGACGGGCAATAGAATCACGCCAGTGCGAAGCAGCCTCTGCCGATGGATAGGGACCTAAACGGGTACCCCATTCACGCCGTATACCCTGTGTAATTTCGCCAGTACGCGTGTTGACATACCACTTATCGTTGTTGCTGCCTGTGTCATTACTTTTGTCGCTATCCGTCATAGCGTCATTATCTCTCACTACACAGCACTTGGCAGGTGTATTCTTTCTCCTTCTCACAAATACTATCTGTAGATACTCGTCTGTGGATGCTGTCCGCTAATACAGCCCATAAATACGACGAGACCCGCACCCTTGGGTGCGGGCGTCGTCTCTATCACACAACACGCCTCCCGTTAGAGACTGTCTACGTGAACTTGCTGAGAGCTAGTCCAATGTAGCCAACGGGAGTCCACGAGCCTCTGCCACAGGAGCAGAATAAATCTGCCCCTTATGGGTGGAGAGGCCGGCCTTTAATGCGGGGTTCTCCGCCACCGCTTTTTCCCATCCTTTATCAGCAAGCTGCAGAATGTAGGGAAGCGTGGCGTTGGAGAGCGCCCAGGTAGAAGTATTAGGAACGGCACCTGGCATGTTTGCGACACAGTAGAAAACAGTGTCGTGCACAGTGAAAGTGGGGTCATCGTAAGTGGTGGGGTGCGAATCCTCGAAGCAGCCGCCTTGGTCTATAGCAATATCAATAAGAACAGACCCAGGCTGCATGTGAGCAACCATATCGTTAGTAACAAGCTTCGGGGTAGAACTACCCGGAATAAGGACAGAACCGATCACAACGTCAGCAGTTTCTAGCGCCTTCGCAATTTCGGCGCGGTTGGATACTACTGTGTGAACACGACCCTGGTAGATGTCGTCGAGTCTCTTCAACGCAGCGATATTGATATCAAAAACAGTGACGTCTGCACGCATACCAGCAGCGATAGCAACGGCGTTAGAACCGGCTGTACCTGCACCAAGAACAACCACGTTAGCAGGGCGCACACCACTTACCCCGCCCAGTAGTTTGCCGTTTCCACCATTGTGTTTCATGAGGTACTGGGCGCCTATCTGGACGGAGAGACGGCCAGCTACCTCGGACATGGGGGCAAGGAGTGGAAGTTTATGGTCGGGAGTTTGCACAACTTCGTAAGCAATAGAAGTTGTTCCTGCTTTTAGAAGGGCATCGCAGCAGTCAGTACATGCAGCGAGGTGAAGATAAGTGAAGAGTACCTGATCAGCGCGCATACGATGGAATTCTTCGGCGATGGGCTCCTTTACTTTGACAATAAGATCGCCCTGCTTCCACACATCATCGGCAGTGTCTACCATAGTGGCACCAGCCTCTATGTACTCCTCGTCAGAGAAGCTAGAACCAACGCCTGCAGATTTTTCCACGACAACATCGTGGCCACGGTGTACAAGTTCGGCAACACCAGATGGGGTAACGGAGACGCGGAATTCATTGCTCTTGACTTCTTTAGGAATGCCAATGCGCATTTTTTATTACTCCTGAAAAATATTGTGATGTCCCATATTCTGTTTGCGTATATGGGTCCCAATATGATTCTTGGGTTATGCTCATTCTGGATAATATTCGGTAATATAGCAACTATTCCGAAAAATATTTCTACTCCAGGAATGAAAACTATGGAATCTTCGCTGATACAGCCCCATCAGTTAGATGACATCGACCGCAAGATTCTTCGTATTCTTGAAGAAAACGGGAATATCGCCAATAAAGATTTAGCGGCAGAAGTAGGAGTAGCACCTTCCACTACGTCCGCCCGCGTAAAAGCCCTCACCGACAACGGTATTATCCGCGGTATTTACGCTGATATTGACCCACAGCTTGTTGGCCAAGGATTGCAAGCAATGATCGCAGTACGACTGCACGCGGGTTCTCGCATGGATATGGATACCTTCGGGAAAACAATGGCCGCTCTCCATGGTGTGCAGGATGTGTATTTTGTAGGCGGGCTCGACGACTACCTCATTCACGTCTGTATGCGTGACACGGCTGAGCTTTCCGATTTTGTATCCCACCAGTTGAACAACAATCCGGCGGTGGCGAATACACAAACAATGCTCATCTTTGAGCATCATCATCACTCAATATTGTGAAGCGCGGTGACGGTTTCCCTACCTCTTGAAAGGTCTCTAGCGAGAGGTAAATGAGTCAGCCGATAAGCCGGATTCTGTTCCTACAAGCACCGCTCACAGGCGACCGTCATCCATCTGGATACATCGTTGCCGAGTACCTCAAGCGATCCACCCGCGCACTTCAGCGAGCAGCCGTCAACCATGCGCGCAGCCTCACAATCGTGAAGCCTTTGATCTTGCTCCGAGTGGGGTTTACCAAGCTACTGCCGTCACCGACAATACTGGTGCGCTCTTACCGCACCTTTTCACCCTTACCACCGAAGTGGCGGTTTGTTTTCTGTGGCACTATCCCGCGGGTCACCCCGGGTTGCCGTTAGCAACCACCCTGCTCTATGGAGTCCGGACTTTCCTCGACGGGGACTACTTAGGTTATAAGGTTTCCCCAACCGCGACAGCCTAGCTGACTCATTTACCGGTGTTTAGTGTACTAGCTACTCCCCCATTTACCGCAGCCGGCCCATGAGCTATCCCGTAACTATCTGGAGCATGCAGTTAGCTATCCTGTGATGGAGCATGCAGCGTCCAGGGATCTGTAACAATAGGAAGAACTGTAACGTCAATACCAAGTTGCGTGTGCAGTAACTGAGCCACCTGGGCCAACCACGGATATTCACTGGCAGCATGCGCAGTATCAATGACTGCCGTTCCACCAGCCTGGAGAAAATCATCAACGGGATGGTGACGAAGATCAGACGTCACGTAGCAATCTACCCCGGCTTCTCGTACCACATCCAGAAAACTACCCCCTGAGCCACCGCATACCGCAACGGTTTCAATACGTGTTTGAGGGTCTCCTGCAGCTCGTATTCCCCATACTGTGCGGGGAAGTGATGCTGCGACAACATTGGTAAATTCGCGGAGTGTTAACGGTTTAGTAAGAGTGCCAATTCGTCCTAAACCAGGAGCATGCTTGTCTCCGTTATTGCCCGGAGAGTGTGGGATCAGTGGTCCGGTGACGGTAAGGCCCAGTGCTTCTGCGAGGGCATCGTTGACACCCGGATTTGCGCTATCAGCATTGGTATGTGCACAAAAAAGTGCGCACCCTGCAGAGATAGCGCGGTGGATAAGTTTTCCTTTGGGAGTGTTAGCAGCCACGGAATGGACAGAGTCGAAAAGGACCGGATGGTGAGTGATAACCATCTGTGCATGTTCTGCCAATGCTGCATCCAAAGTAGCCGGCGTAAGGTCCACCGCGCAGCAGACGTGCTTAACGACCGCAGTAGGGTCACCACACACCAGTCCAGGGTGATCCCACTGTTCGGCAAAGTCCGGTGGATATGCTTCTTCCATAACCGCCATAACATCCTGAACAGTGCACTGTCCCTGTCCCCCAGGCATATTCGTCATATCCGTCATCTCTCCCATTTCCGCCGGTTCCTTCCCATCCGTCCCACAACGAATAGCCTATCGTCCTTACTTCTATCCTTATCGCTATCCTGGTCTCCTCTTCCTGATTTCATACAATGTGAGACACTGAAAATATGAGTAATCCTCAACCTTCTGTTTTCCAGACATCTGCCCCTATTGTGCTTTTGGATCTTGATGGGACTCTTATCGATTCACTCTCAACTGTGCAGGACACCCTATGTTTAACTGCTGAGGTATTGGGCAAAGAACGCCCCTCAGATGAATTTCTTTCTTCTGTAGCAGGCCCTCCTATGCAGGTAACAATGGCTCGGCTAGGGTGGAGCCCCGCAGAAATAGAAGAGGGAAAACGCTTCTACTTCAACCACTATGACACGTGCATGTGGGACAAACCAGAACTTTTTACGGGGATAAAAACTGCCCTTAATAAGCTTTCCGCCATGGGATACGAACTGTATTTGGCTACTTCAAAAAGAGAAAAAGTTGCCTCTAAAACTCTTCAGCACGTAGGGATTCACTCTTATTTCACCGAAATAGTTGGTGCTCATGACGATGGGCGTACGAGGCAGACGAAAGACGAGGTTATTGCCGAGGCCCTACGTCGTGCTGGAGATGAGCCAGCGGCTCCACAACGCCGCTATGTGATGGTCGGTGACCGCATCCATGACGTGGAGGGAGCCAAGGTTTTTGGGATTAAAACGATTCTGTGTACGTGGGGTACGGGTTCTCCGGCAGAGTGGGATCACGCTGCCAGCACTGTCAATGATCCCGCAGATCTTCCTGCCGCTATTCGCGCCCTTTTACCGGTTTCCTCATAGATACTCGATAGACACATATAGATGCAGAATTAACCAAAAAGTTGGTTAAAGAGTTCACTTGTACGAACTCATTAACAAATACAGAAGAATACAGAGAGACAGCTAACGGGCGTACCCGAAGTAGTATCCCAGGATAACAAGGAAGAAAATTACTGCCGCAGCAATCATTCCGTACGCTAGCGTCGCTGACGGATGGCGGGAACGGATAATGCCAACGGATCCACCTGTCGTTACAACAGCGGCAACAAGTCCGATAAGTGGGACAGCAAGAGTCCATTCTGTGGGATTCATAATTGAATGTGAAACTGTCGAAATTAGTGTCACACCGAGGATAAATAGCAACCCAGTGACAGCTGTCCCCGCGAGAAGTCCTGCCAGAAAAAGACCAATGTTAACAAGTACATACCTGGTCTGAGTGCTCATTTACACCCTCTCACTGCGAAAAAGATTACCCTTAGAGTATCGAAAAGATTCTATTGCTGCTGAACTCAGGTAGATGTCTCACAATGTCATTTATTACTACTTAGGGTCGCCTAACCTGCATATTTGTCCAAAACTCTTTACCTATTGATGCATAAAATAATGTCAAAACTAGGTAGGCTAATCACATGTCCGATAATACTGTGACTCTCCACACAGAACCGTCTCATGCGCAATTACGGATTGCGATTTATTCAGACAGACCACAGCTACGCGAGGACGTCCACTCAGCATTCGGCACCTCTATAGCACCAGACCTGCCTGCCGTTGACGTCATCGATTTTGCTACGGGCCCCGCACTAATCCGTGCGCTACACAACAAAGAACTCGATCTTTGTGTACTCGATGGAGAAACCGCCCCCCTCGGCGGCATGGGTCTCAGCTATCAAATCAATGCTGAAATCGACGATCATCCACCGCTTCTTGTACTTCTGCAACGCCGTGATGACGCCTGGCTATCAACCTGGAGTAAAGCCGACGCCGTCTACTTACTCCCAGTTGACCCCATTAGTCTCCCCCGCGCCGCTGCAGCTCTTCTTCGACCGGAGATAGGGGAAACCTCGAAGATATCAGAGACATAGACAGACATACTGCACTGCTGCCTATAAACGAACTTCTTGACTTTTTAATAACGCTCACGTGTGAGAGGAAACCAACGTGTCGTATTACATTCCCATTCTGGCAATGGTAATTCTTGCAGCACTGTTCGTGCTGGCGATGGTGGCCGCATCCGTTTCTATCGGTCCGCACCGTTACAACAAATCCAAGTTTGACGTTTATGAGTGTGGTGTAGATGCAGTCGATCGACCTGAAAACGGCGGTCGCATGTCTCTCAAATACTTCACCATTGCCATGATGTTTCTCATCTTCGACGTTGAGACCATCTTCCTGTTTCCCTGGGCTATCACCTTCGACAAGATGGGCTGGTTCCTCCTGGTAGAGATGCTCCTCTTCGTTGCCACTCTGCTAGTTGCCTACCTTTATGTTTGGCGCCGTGGAGGACTGGATTGGGAATGATCGACACCCGCTTTTGTACTACCTACTCAATCAAGTGACTGGAATTCGATATGGGAATTGAAGACAAACTTTCAGGTGGGTTCGTTACCACCACCACAGAATGGCTGTTTGGCCTCACCCGCGAGTGGTCAGTCTGGCCCGTCACCTTCGGTCTCGCCTGCTGTGCTTTCGAAATGATGTCTTATGCGGGTCCGCGCTTCGACTCATCTCGTTGGGGACAGGAAGTATTCCGCGCCTCCCCCCGTCAGTCCGACCTCATGATTATTTCTGGTCGCGTCAGCCAAAAAATGGCCCCCATTATGCGCCGCGTCTATGACCAGATGCCAGATCCCAAATGGGTTATTGCCATGGGTGCTTGCTCTTCTTCCGGCGGCGTTTTTAACAACTACGCCATTGTGCAAGGTGCTGACCACATCGTTCCAGTGGACCTCTACATCCCCGGCTGTCCCCCACGCCCCGACATGCTAATCGATGCCTCTTTCAAGCTACGCGCCATGATCGCCAAGAAAACTCAACTTGGTGAAAAGCACATTATCGCAGATGAAAAGGCTAAGGAAGCAGCTGCACTAGCCGGCGAAGTGCGCGTTGCCGACGAAAAGCTCATTCACTTTAAGAAGAAAGGCAAGAAGGGAGGGGCACATGACTAATAACCCTCACAACACTGATAATCAGTCTGATATGTCCACCACTACGGGTAACAGTTGGACTCCCTTCGCCGCCAAGCAGGGCATGTGGACCGACGGTACAGGAGATACCTCTGGTTTTTCCCACATTGTGCGACTACCTGCCCGTATTGTTCCCCTTGCTCGTCCGTTTGGCGGGGATTTAGACGCGATTTTTGATCGTCTCTTCACACTCGTCCCCGAAGTTGCTGACGCCCCCGTCACCACCTTCACTGACATGCCCACGATCTATATTCCCCGCGAGCACCTGCTGAAAACCATGCAGGCATTACGCGATGATGAAGAACTCCGGTACGAACTGTGTACCTCCATCTCCGGCGTACACTACCCCACAGAAAAAGACGCCGAACTGCACAGTGTCTACCACCTGCTCTCCATGAGCCACAATCGACGTCTTCGTGTAGAAGTCGTATGCCCGGCCGCAGAGCCTCATATTCCCTCCGTTGTCAGAATCTATCCCGGCGCTAACTACCATGAACGCGAAACCTGGGACATGTTTGGCATTATCTTCGACGGACACCCCGGCCTTACCCGCATTCTTATGCCGGATGATTGGCAGGGACACCCGCAACGGAAGGACTACCAACTCGGAGGAATACCAGTTGAATTCCATGGCACAGAAGTGCCACCTGTGGAGGAACGGAGGAAGTACCGCTAATGACTACTCCTAAAGAAAACCTCGCGTCTCCCACCGGTGTGAGCTCTATCGAGCAACTTTTCGACGCTGACCCCGATGCTGTGGAACTCACCGCAGAAGACGGCGACTGGCAGGAAATTGTCGACTACCAGATACAAAAAAACAGTAGTCGCATGATTATTAACATGGGTCCTGCTCACCCCTCGACTCACGGTGTTATGCGCCTATGCCTCGAACTGGATGGCGACATCGTTACCAACCTGCGTCCCGCCATCGGCTACCTCCACACCGGTATTGAAAAAACCTGTGAGGCCCGCACCTGGACACAAGGTTCCGCATTGGTTACCCGCGCCGACTATGTGGCACCACTCTTCAACGAGGCTGTTTATGTTATGGCGGTTGAAGAACTTCTTGGCATTACCGACAAGATTCCAGAACGCGCCCAAATTATTCGCGTCCTTATGCTTGAGCTCAACCGTATCGCCTCCCACCTTGTTGCCATTGGCACCGGCGGTAACGAACTCGGTGGCGTAACGCTCCTGACCAACGGTCTCCGCGAACGCGAAATGATCCTCGATTTCTTCGAAGCCGTCACTGGTCTGCGCATGAATCACGCGTTCTTCCGCCCCGGCGGCGTCGCCAACGACCTGCCGGACTACGGACTTGAGAAACTTGACGAAACACTCAAGTGGCTCGACGAACGTCTTCCTGACTTCGACAAAATGTGTAACGAAAACCCCATCCTCCGCAAGCGCATGCTGGGCATTAGCTACCTTGACCTCACCGGTTGCATGACGCTCGGCGTGACTGGTCCGCGTCTGCGTGCCGCTGGAGTTGAATGGGACCTTCGCAAGAAGCAACCCTACCTCGGCTACGAAACCTACGACTTCGATATTCCGGTGTGGAATACCTGCGATGCTTACGGAGCTTTCCGTGTCCGCCTCGCTGAAATGTATGAATCTTTGAAGATCTGCCACCAGTGCCGTGATCGTCTTGCCGACACCCAGGGACAGCCTTTCATGATTGAGGATCCTAAGATCTCTCGCCCCGCCAACCTGGCTGTTTATGACGATGGCCAGGGTAACTCCTTTGAACATGTCCGCAAGATTATGGGCGAAGACATGGAAGCCCTCATTCACCACTTCAAACTCGTGTCTGAAGGCATCACTGTTCCTGCCGGGCAAGCCTATGTCGCCATTGAAAGCCCTAAAGGCGAACTGGGGTGCCACGTGGTCTCTGATGGCGGAACTCATCCTTACCGTATTCATCTACGTGACCCTGGATTCCACCACCTGCAAGCCCTTCCCGCCATGTGTGAAGGTGGCATGCTGTCCGATGTTGTCGCTGCGGTCGGTAGTATCGACCCTGTTCTGGGAGGTGTTGATCGGTGATCGAAGCCGAATTTATCTCCAAATTTGATGATGCTGATGCTGTCGATATGAGCGACACAACCACCAACATCACTGAGGAAAACATTAAAGAACTGCACATTCTTGCAGACCGTTACCCACAGGCACAATCCGCCATTATCCCCATGCTGCACCTGGTGCAGAGCATAGATGGGAAAGTAAGCGGTGAAGGTGTTCGCCATATTGCGCGCATCCTTGACCTCCCCGAAGCGGTCGTCCTGGGGGTAGTGACGTTCTACACCATGTTCCACAAAGAGGCAGTGGGTAAGCATCTTATTGGTGTTTGTACCACGTCCCTCTGCGCCGTCATGGGCGGCGACATGGTGTATGAAACCGTCCGTAAACACCTCGGTCTCGATGGCGAAGGCACCACCGAAGATGGTGCTTTCACACTGGAGCGCGTGGAATGCAACGCCGCCTGTGACTTTGCCCCTGTCATGATGCTGAACTGGGAGTTCATGGACAATATGACTCCTCGTAAAGCCATTGAGATTATTGAAAAACTTCGCAACGACGAAGAAGTCCACTCCACTCGTGGCCCACAGATTACCTCCTGGCGCGATAACGAACGCGTCCTCGCTGGTTTTAATGATGGCCGCGGCAATGACGGCCCCGCCGCCGGACACTCCTCCCTAGCTGGCTGGCGCATTGCCAATAACGTAAAGGAAGGCGAGTAACGTGACAGGACTCCTTACTCCCATCCTCTCCGAGCACTGGGGCGAGGCCACCCCGTGGAAACTGGACACCTACCAGTCCAACAAGGGGTATGAAGCACTCCGCAAGGCCCTCACTATGGAGCCTTCTGAGGTGCTCAACCTTATTAAAGACTCCGGACTACGCGGTCGTGGTGGTGCAGGCTTCCCCACTGGGGTGAAATGGTCCTTTGTTCCCCAAAACAATCCCAACCCCAAATACCTTGTTGTTAACGGAGACGAATCCGAACCCGGCACGTGCAAGGACATGCCGCTCATTATGGCAAGCCCGCACACGCTTGTCGAAGGTGCTCTTATCTCCTGCTACGCTTTCGGATCCGAGCAGGCTTTCATCTACCTCCGTGGAGAAGTTGTTCAGGTAGCCCGGCGCCTGCAGCAGGCAATTCAAGAAGCATACGATGCTGGCTTCGCCGGCGACAACGTTATGGGAACCGGCAAACGCCTTCACGTTATGGTGCACTCCGGTGCTGGTGCCTACATCTGCGGCGAAGAAACCGCCCTGCTGAACTCATTGGAAGGAAAGCGTGGGCATCCGCGCCTCCGTCCACCGTTCCCCGCTGTGGAAGGTCTTTATGCCTGCCCCACGGTTATTAACAATGTGGAGTCTATTTCTTCTGTCCCGGCGATTGTTCGCAATGGTGCCGACTGGTACCAGTCCATGGGGACAGAAAAGTCCAAGGGAGCAACTATCTATTCCCTGTCTGGCCATGTAAAGAATCCTGGCCAGTATGAGGCTCCTTTGGGTATTACCTTGCGTGAGCTTCTGGAACTATCCGGCGGTATCCGGGAAGGACACGAACTAAAGTTCTGGACTCCCGGTGGTTCCTCCACCCCCATCTTCACTGCAAAAGAACTTGATGTTCCGCTGGATTATGAAGGTGTGTCGGGTGCCGGCTCCATGTTGGGTACAAAGGCCCTCCAGATCTTTGACGAAACTACCTCGGTTGTTCGCACTACGACCCGTTTTGTTGAGTTCTATAAGCATGAATCGTGCGGTAAATGCACTCCGTGCCGTGAAGGTACTTGGTGGCTCGTACAGCTTCTGCAGCGTCTTGAGCGCGGCGAGGGCAAGCCGGGCGATGTCGACAAGCTATTGAGTATTGCCGGGAATATTGGCGGTAAGTCTTTCTGTGCTCTTGCAGATGGTGCTGTCGCCTGTGTTACTAGCGCTGTTAAACACTTCCGTGAAGAGTTTGAGGCCGGTTACACCACCCCCGCCTGGGAGCTCCTGCCATATGAGGCTAGTGCGCTCTTTAGTGATGAGGAGAACGTTTAATGAGCGATAACACCTCGACCACTCCCCAAGATAATCTTGTGACCTTGGAAATTGATGGTCAGTCCGTATCTGTACCGAAGGGAACGATGGTTATCCGCGCTGCGGAAAAGCTCGGAATTCGTATCCCCCGCTTCTGCGATCATCCTCTCCTTGATCCTGTCGCCGCTTGCCGCCAGTGCATGGTGGAAGTACCCGATGCTGGTAACGGGCGAGGGTTCCCCAAGCCCCAAGCGTCCTGCTCGCTGGCCGTAGCAGAAGGCATGGTTGTTAAAACTCAAGCATCGTCCATGCTGGCGAAAGAAGCACAGCGTGGCATTATGGAGCTTCTCCTTATTAACCACCCATTGGATTGCCCCATCTGCGACAAGGGTGGTGAATGTCCACTACAGAACCAGGCCATGTCCGATGGGCAGGGTGAGACGCGCTTCGATTGCGAGAAACGCCACTTCCCCACGCCGCTGCCGCTTGTCAGCAATGTCCTTCTTGACCGGGAACGCTGCGTTCTCTGTACACGGTGCACTCGTTTCTCCGAGCAAGTTTCCGGAGATCGGTGCATCGCCCTTGCCGAACGTGGCGCACGTCAGCAGATCTCCTCCGTACCGGAATCGGATGCTGGATCCTACTTCTCCGGCAATACTGTACAGATCTGCCCCGTTGGTGCTCTTACCAGCGCTGACTATCGTTTCCAGGCACGCCCCTTCGACCTCGTCTCCACCGAAACCACCTGTGAGCACTGCGCCAGCGGCTGTGCCCTGCGCGTTGACCACCGTCACAGCAAGATCACTCGTCGCTTGGCCGGTGAGGACGCTGACGTCAACCTCGAGTGGAACTGCGATAAAGGCCGCTACGGATTCCGCTACGGAACCCTTCCCGACCGCATCACTACCCCGCTCGTGCGCCGTGACGGCAAACTTATGGAAGCCTCCTGGCCAGAAGCAATTTCTTTGGCCGCTAAGGAACTCACGGCCGCAGGCTCTTCCGTAGGCGTTCTCACAGGTGCTTCCCATACCGTGGAAAACGCCTACGCCTACGCTGCTTTTGCCCGCAATGTTGTGGGAACTAACAATATCGACTTCCGTTCCGATAAAGAAACTGCGGAAGAAGCCGCATTCCTCACCCAGTACGTTGCTCACACAGCAGCAGGTGACACCATCACCTATCAGGATCTCGACGAGGCTAAGAAAGTTGTTCTTGTCTGCCTTGATCCGGAAAATGAAGCCGCTAACCTCTTCTTGCGTCTGCGCCGAGCCGTCCGTAAGAAGGGACTGCAGGTTGTCTCTATTGCCAGCCACCGCACTATCGGTACTGACAAGCTGAATGCTGAGGTTGTTACCTGCAAGCCTGGTACTGAAGCTGAGGCACTTACCCAGCTCGACGGCCTCGATAGCGACACCATCATTCTGGTGGGCGCACGCGCTGCCGCATCCACAGGAACCTTCAAAGCAGTAGTTGCAGCGGCCGACAAGACCGGTGCTCGCTTTGCATGGGTCCCCTTGCACGCGGGAGATCGTGGCGCTCTGGAAGCTGGCTGCCTCCCCACTGCAGACGGGATACCAACAAAGGCCATGCTGGAGGCCGCCGCCGCCGGAGAACTGCAGGCGCTAGTGTTAGGTGCACTGGATGAACGCGACTTCGCCGATATCCAGCTGCTGCGCAAAGCTGCCGACACTGCTTTCACCATCCAGCTGGCACAACGCCACACGGAGCTCAGTGACTGTGCGGATGTTGTCTTCCCTGTCAGCCTTATCTCTGAAGTGACAGGTCATTTCTTGAACTGGGAAGCACGCTGGCGAAACGTACAGCCACTCCACGGCGTACCCGTGACAACGATGTCTGATCGCCGGGTGTTGGGAACTATCGCCCAAGCGATGGGAACGAGTCTGAAGATTCCTGCCAGCACGAAGATTGCAGACCTTCTGCGCACCGCCGCCACTGGTACAGCAGGTGGCGCTATGCCACCCGTTGCGGATTCCGCTTCGCACGGACTTGTGCTTGATAGTTGGCGTGAGCTCATGGGAGACTCTGCTGCCCTTGACGGAACCATTTTCAAAGGTAGCGACCATCGTCGCGGCCGTCTGCGCGTCAGCCCTGCAACGGCTGCCGCCTATGGTCTTACCGCCGGTGGAGCCGCTACTGTGGCCACGTCACAAGGATCCATTACTCTTCCCGTTTCTGTTATCCCAGAGATGGCAGATGATGTTGTGTGGGTTCCCAGTAACGTCCCGGGCAACCCGCTCGCGGTAACCGGCGCAGAGCCTGGTGACCAGGTCACTCTTGTTCCATCAGACGATGCTCACACTGTTCGAATGGAGGTGCCATCCCGTGTCTGAAGACAACATTGGTGTGTGGGGTGACCCATGGTGGCTCGTTCTTGTTAAAGTCATCGTAATCTTTTGTATTCCCCTTTTCTTCGCCATTTTCTGTGTGTGGTTTGAACGGCGTATTCTCGCTTTCTTACAGCAGCGTGTCGGACCAAACATGGCAGGTCCCGCGGGTCTGCTACAGCCGTTCTCCGATGGTATTAAAACCATCATGAAGGAGGACTTCGCACCAGATAACGTTGATAAGTTTGTCTTCACCTTGGCGCCTATGCTGACCGGTCTGGCCGCCTTCACCACATGGGCAGTTATTCCTATTGGTGGCCGCGTCTCCATGGGTGGTCACTACACTCAACTTCAGCTGGGTGATCTCCCGGTAGCCGTTCTCTTCATTCTGGCTGTCGCATCCATCGGCACCTACGGCATCGTCCTAGCTGGTTGGGCATCTACCTCCCGATACTCACTCCTCGGTGGTCTCCGCTCCGCTGCCCAGATGATTTCCTACGAAGTCTCCATGGGGCTCGCCATTGTGTGTGTTGTGCTGGTCAGCCGCACCATGTCCACTGTAGGAATTGTGAATCACCAAGCCACCACACTGACCCTGTTTGGCTGGGATTCCCCCTTCCCCGCCCACAATTTCGTCCTTCTCACTCCCGCTTTCTGCATCTATGTTGTAGCCATGCTGGCGGAAGCGAACCGCGCCCCCTTCGACATGCCGGAATGTGAATCTGAGCTTGTTGGCGGTTATTCCACCGACTACTCCGGTTTCCGTTTCGCACTGTTCTACTTGGGCGAATACATGAACATGACAACATTGTCGGCTATCTGCGCCACCCTCTTCCTGGGTGGTTTCAACGCCCCCTGGCCACTCAACAACACGGCCATTGACGGAGGCTGGTGGGGTCTCCTCTGGTTCCTGCTGAAGGTTATTCTCTTCCTGTTCTTCTTTATCTGGGTTCGCGGTACTGTCCCCCGCTACCGCTACGACCAGCTGATGGCCATTGGGTGGAAGACTCTCCTGCCGCTTTCTATTGGCTGGCTCGTCCTCCTCGGTATCTATCAGAAGGCACGTGCTATGGCCGATCCTGGCACCTGGCTCACTGACGATGCCACTGCCATTGGTCTCGTCCTTATCTACCTTGCTATCTCGGCACTGGTTCTCTACTGCCAGCGTCGCCCCGTCGACAGTATGCTCAAGCCTGCTGCTGACACTTTTAACGCCACCTACCCGCTACCGATTTTCAAGGATAATCCCGCGCCTGCCGGTAAGCAGCGGAAGGAGAAACTGTCATGAGTATCTTCTCGCGCTGGGCGGGCCTCGGAGTAACTTTCCGAACCATGTTCCGGAAGAAGTTCACCGAAGAGTACCCGCTAAAGCCGAAGGTCACCGAACCCCGCTTCCATGGCCGTCACCAGCTGAATCGTTGGCCTGACGGACTAGAAAAATGTGTTGGTTGTGAGCTCTGCGCTTGGGCATGCCCAGCTGACGCTATTCGCGTGGAGGCAGCGGAAAACACTGAAGATGAGCGTTACTCTCCCGGTGAGCGGTACGGAGCTGTCTACGAAATCAACTATTTGCGCTGTATCTTCTGCGGCATGTGCATTGAGGCATGCCCCACGCGCGCACTGACCATGACCAATGACTTCGAGTTGGCCAATGCCTCCCGTGAAGCATTGATCTACGGCAAGGATAAACTTCTTGCCCCGCTAGAGGACGGCATGGAAATGCCGCCGCATCCGCGCCGTCTTGCCGATAACGAAAAGGGATATTTCATGGGACTGCCCTTACACGCAGACTCACGTGAATCACAGCAATTGGAGGAAGGATAACCATGGCGTTTACTCTCGCTTCTTCCACCACTATTGCGCCAATGATGACTCTTGCCGCTGGCAGCAGTGCTTCCCACATCTGGGGACAGGTCCTTTCCTGGATGTTGGCCATCGTCATTGTGGCAGCCGCAGTCTGTATGGTGCTGTCGAGAAAACTCATTCACTCGGCGTTGTACCTGCTGTTTGTCATGATTGGTATGGCCATCGAGTACGCAATCCTGCAGGCGCCTTTCGTCTTTGTCGTCCAGATTGTTGTTTATGCGGGCGCCATCATGGTGATGTTCCTCTTCATTGTGATGATGGTCGGGGCGAACGCGGACGCTGGGAAAGGCGATCCTATCCCCGGCCAGCGTATAGCCGCTATCCTTATGGCCCTGGCCATGATTATCATCACCGCTGTTGCAGTGTCGCTAGTGACATGGCCAGACCCCGTGGGACTTGATAAAGCCACTCATTCTGCTGGCGGTAATATCCCTGGACTTGGGCAGCTTATCTTCAACAAGTACGTCATTATCTTCGAAGTTCTCTCGGCGCTTCTCATTGTGGCCGCAGTCGGGACTATCGTTCTCACTCTCCGTACTCGTTCTAAGAAGCGTCCCAGCCAGCGTGAAACCATGGAAGCTCGCTTCCGCGCTTACGCCGAAAAGGGTACGGATGTTGGTGCCATGCCGGGTGCTGGTGTTTATGCTGCTAGCAACGCCATGGATGTTCCTGCTCTTCTCCCCGACGGTACAGAACTCCACTCCTCCATCTCTGATGAGATGTACGAATCTCGTGAAGCTCGTTCTGGACAAGAACTTGCTGAACAGACACAACAACATTACAAAGCTCTTGATAAGCACGAAGGAGAGGATGAGTAACATGATGTCCACAAGTTTCTACCTAGTCCTGTCCGCGATCCTGTTCGCCATCGGTATTATGGGCTTCCTCGTTCGCCGCAGCACACTGCTTGTGTTCATGTCCGTCGAACTCATGCTGAACTCCTGCAACCTGGGCTTTGTTGCTCTCGCACGCCAGTTTGGCAATCTTGACGGGCAAGTAGCTGCACTGTTTGTCATGGTGGTAGCTGCTGCTGAGGTAGTCGTTGGTCTTGCGATTGTGGTCGCAATGTGGCGCACCCAGTACACAGTGTCCGTCGATGAAGAACGTTCACTGAAAGGCTAGGCGCAGTGATATCTACTCTTCTTGCAACTGGACAGTCACTGACTGTCGCCCCACCCGCTGCCACGACAGCGGCCACTGTAGTGGCATGGCTTATTATCGGTCTGCCCCTCATTGGTGCTGCCCTACTCCTTATCGGTGGGCGTCTCCTGGATAGTTGGGGACACTGGCTAGCCGTCGTGCTGAGCTTTGCTTCCTTCGCCTGCGGCCTTACCCTCTTCATTCAAATGGTGGGCCGTTCTGCCGCGGATCGGGCACAAACAGCGTCCTTCTACACATGGATGTCTCTTCCCGGAATTCAGACGGATCTCAGTCTCCGGCTTGATCCCCTCTCCATTGTGTTCGTCCTCCTTATTACCGGCGTTGGCAGCCTCATCCACCTCTACTCGGTGGGTTACATGGCACACGATGAAAAACGCCGCAAGTTCTTCGCTTACCTCAACCTCTTCATGGCGGCCATGCTGCTACTCGTTCTTGGTAACAGCTACCTTGTCTTGTTCGTCGGTTGGGAAGGCGTCGGCTTGGCGTCCTACCTCCTTATCGGGTTCTGGGCACACCGTCCAGCTGCCGCGAATGCTGCTAACAAGGCTTTCATTATGAACCGTATGGGCGACGTGGGAATGATGCTTGCCATCGTCACCATGTTCAAGTATTTCGGTTCTACGGAATTCTCCACTGTGAATGCCCACATTAACGGCGTTGATAGTTGGATCCCCACGTTCCTCGGATTCATGCTCCTCCTGGGTGCCTGCGCTAAATCCGCACAGGTTCCCTTCCAGGCATGGCTACTTGACGCTATGGAAGGCCCCACCCCCGTGTCGGCCCTCATTCACGCCGCCACTATGGTAACCGCCGGTGTCTACTTGGTTGTCCGCAGTGGCAGTATCTACCAGCGTTCCTCGTCAGCTGCCCTGGCAGTTGTCATCATCGGTACTATTACCCTCCTGGTTGGTGCCTGGATCGGTAGTTCTAAAGATGACATCAAGAAGATACTTGCCGGTTCCACCATGTCGCAGATTGGTTACATGATTCTTGCCGCAGGAATTGGCCCCGCCGGCTACGCGCTGGCCATCTTCCACCTTGTTACGCACGGTTTCTTCAAGGCCAACATGTTCCTTGGTGCTGGCTCCATCATGCACGCAATGGATGACAGCACAGACATGCGTCGCTTCGGTGGATTGCGCAAGGCAATGCCCTGGACCTTCTTCACCTTCGCGGCAGGCTACCTGGCCATTATCGGTTTCCCCGGATTCGCTGGCTTCTTCTCCAAAGACCCCATTATTGAAGTCGCTTTTGACCGCGGCTGGGTCTTCGGCCTGGCTGCCCTCATCGGTGCTGGCGTCACTGCTTTCTACATGACCCGCCTTATGATGATGACGTTCTTCGGCGAAAAGCGCTGGGAAAAGGGCGTAGATCCACACGAGGCTCCCGTCACCATGGTTATTCCGCTTGTTATTCTCGGTATCTTCTCCGTAATCGGCGGTTTCCTCCTGGTCAACAGTATGGGTGACTGGCTCAACCCGGCAGTGGGTGGAACCGCTGAACTCAGCATGGGTCACTTCAGCTGGGATTCGGCAGTCACTCTGATAGTTGTCATTATTGGTGTCCTTATTGGCTGGCTGGTCTTCCGCAAGCCCATTCCCACGACCCGCGAGAATGCTCCTCTGTACACCCGCATTGGCGACAACGCTTTCTATGGCGACACCATCAACGAGTACATTGCAGTGAAACCCACCAACGGACTTTCACAAACTGCAGCTTTCCTCGACCGTCGAGCCATTAACCCTGCGGTTGATGGCGGTGGACGTGGCCTGATTAGTCTGTCCGGCGTGTTGTCGCGTCTTCAGAATGGTTTGATTCGTAGCTATGGTCTCCTCATGGTTGTAGGCGCGGCAGTTCTTGCAGCTGTTGCACTCATCCTCGGACAGCTGGCATAGGGAGGATTTAGAGAATGTTAATTACCTCAGCTGCACTAATCCCCCTGGTTGGTGCACTCCTTCTGACAGTCATTCGAGGAGTTGCTAGCCGCGTCATAGCGATGCTTGCCTCGGTGTCAACGCTCGGTATCGCCATTGCTATGGCCATAATGTTCAACTCTGGTGACGGTATGCAGTTCACCGAGCAACATCAGTGGATTCCCCAGATTGGCGCGTACTACTCGCTTGGTGTTGACGGTATTGGGCTCACCCTTATCCTGCTAACAACCATCCTCACCCCGCTCGTGTTGCTCTACGCTTTCACAGAGCACTTCCGTGAGGATCAACTGGGCGAACGGGCTTTCCTGGGGCTCACGTTGGCCGTGGAAGGTTTTTCCCTCTACGTTTTCACGTCCACTGACGTTCTCCTGTTCTACCTCTTCTTCGAAACCACTCTTATTCCGATGTTCTTCCTCATCGGTGGTTTTGGGGGAGAACGCCGCCGCTACGCCGCTATTAAGTTCCTCTTGTACTCCTTGACGTCCGGTCTTGTTATGTTGGCGGCCGTCATCGGACTCTACGTCAATGCCCACAACAATGGGCACGGAACATTCCTCCTGAGCGACCTCATGAATATGAGTATGGGGACGAACACGGAACGCTGGCTCTTCGTTGGCTTCATGATTGCTTTCGCAGTGAAAGCCCCCATGTTCCCGGTTCACACATGGCTCCCTGACGCCGCTGAAAACACCACCCCGGGTGGCGCGGTGATGATGGTGGCCATCATGGATAAAATTGGCACATTCGGCATGTTCCGCTTCTGCTTGAGCCTTTTCCCGAAGGCCGCAGATTGGGCAACCCCAGTCATCATTGTGCTGGCTGTTATCTCCATCATCTACGGGGCATTAGCGGCACTGGCACAGGAAAACATGATGCGCTTGGTGGCGTATACGTCAGTGAGCCACTTCGGTTTTATCGTGCTGGGACTCTTTGCCCTCACCCCAACTTCTGTGGCGGGCGCCAACCTCTACATGTTCAACCACGGTATCTCTACCGCAGCGCTTTTCCTCCTGGTGGGATATCTCATCAAACGTCGCGGATCCACCCAGATCAGCGACTTCGGTGGTGTCCAAAAGGTGGCCCCCATATTGGCAGGTTTCCTCCTTATTGCGGGGCTGTCGTCTCTCTCGCTTCCTGGCCTAGCACCGTTCATCTCTGAATTCGGTGTTATTGCGGGAACGTGGACGAAGTACCCGTGGGCAGCGGGGATCTCCGCAATTGCGATGGTGCTTGCTGGTTTGTACATCATGCGTATGTATAAGCGCACGATGACGGGTCTCCCCTCCCCCACTGTAAAAGAGAAAGTATCCGAGCTATCCATGGCTGAACGCTGGATCATTATTCCGCTCCTGGCACTTCTCATTGTTTTCGGTGTGTATCCCACACCGCTAACATCAGTTCTTAATCCGGATGCGGAGCAGACTGTCAGTTTTGTGGAAAAGGCGACGGGCCCAAATAATGCTACTTCCGAACCGACCACTATCACTCAAGGAGGTGCGCACTAAATGATCCAGCACATTACTGCTATGAATGTATTGGCTAGCTCCGCTGGAACTGAAGCTCCTGCGCTGGATTACCGCACCCTTGCACCGTTGCTCATTATGTTTGGCGGTGCCTGTGTGGCTCTTCTCTTAGATGCTTTTGTTCGCCGCACCGCCCGTGCTGCTGTGCAGTTAGTGTCTGTTTTCGTGATCCTCATCGCCACGATGGGTATGCTCATTGCCAACTGGCATGACGGACGCTTTGGTGTTATCGGTAATGGCTTAATCTCCATGGATAAGCCCACCTATGTTGCCCAGGGCGCACTGATTATCTTCACTGCTCTATGCATGATTCTCTTTAGCACCCGGCATACGGAGCACCGGAAGAATATTTCCGAGAGTGAACGGACTGGATACACCGAGGTTTATGTCCTCGCCCTGTTCTCCCTCTTCGGTATGATGCTCTTCACCGCAGCAAACAACCTCCTCATGTTGTTTGTTGCTTTGGAGGCCATGTCCCTGCCTCTCTATATTCTGTGTGGATTGTCGCTGTACCGCCGCCGTCTTAGCCAGGAGGCTTCTTTGAAGTACTTCCTGCTGGGTGTGTTGGCAGCCGCCATTATGCTGTATGGCATTGTGATGGTGTACGCCGCCACCGGCGACTTCACTTTTGCAAGTATTGCGCAGCAAGCTGAGCACACTGATCGCCCTGCTATCTTCATCTTGGGCATTGTTTTCGTGGTCATTGGGTTGCTTTTCAAAGTTGGTGCCGTCCCCTTCCATAACTGGGTTCCAGACGTCTACCAGGGCGCTCCCACCCCCGTGACGGCTTTCATGGCCATCTGTACGAAACTCGCTGCTTTTGTTGCGTTAGCACGAGTGCTGACAGCAGCTGTCCCCTTCAGTGAGAGTCAGTGGGAAATAGTCATTATTGTTTTGGCCATTATCTCCATGCTCTTCGGTAGCATTCTGACGATGACGCAGACTGACGTCAAACGACTCATTGCCTACTCCTCCATTACTCATGCGGGCTTTATTATGACCGCTTTAGTGGGGGCAGACCAGGGACTTCTAAAAGTCGGCAACCTGGAATTCAGTGTCGTCTCCGCGATATTGATCTACCTGGCGGCCTATGGTCTGGCCACGATTGGTGCATTGGCTATCGTTACGCTAGTACGCCGTGACAGTGGCGAAGAAGCAACCTCCATTACCGCATGGGAAGGCATGGGGCGTCAGCATCCCTGGTTGGGTGCTGCCTTTGCCCTCTACTTCCTAAGCTTTGCAGGCTTCCCCATTACCGCCGGTTTCATTGGTAAGTTCACGGTTTTCTCCGTGGCATGGATTGCTGGCTACAGCTGGCTCGTTGTGGTGGCATTGCTGGTGTCTGCACTGGCTGCCTACGCTTACCTGCGCATGGTTATCATCATGTTCTTTAAGCCCGCGAATACGACGACTGTCGTGGCGAAGCCTGG
Organism: Lawsonella sp.; assembly: GCF_011525565.1. Classification (NCBI taxonomy): domain Bacteria; kingdom Bacillati; phylum Actinomycetota; class Actinomycetes; order Mycobacteriales; family Lawsonellaceae; genus Lawsonella; species Lawsonella sp. The sequence continues at coordinate 73,046 of NZ_WVRS01000003.1, read as the reverse complement.
TGCGGCCGTCATCATTGTTGTTGTTATTACGGCAGTGCTTACCGTCCTCATGGGTATTCTGCCCGATCCGGTACTGCACTTAACCAACACCCTAGGCGGCTTCATGTTCTAGGAAATATTCCATAGCGGACATAGAAAAGGTCCCCAGCCAGAAGATACTGGTTGGGGACCTTTTCTTATATGTAATCCTGGTGCGTGAGGAGGGTTTCGAACCCCCGACCGCCGGTGTGTAAAACCGGAGCTCTACCCCTGAGCTACCCACGCGGGACGTTAAAACTTTACCCCACGAAGGGTCATTATCCCTAATTCAGCGGCGAGGTGCGCCGTGTCGGGCTTGTACTAGCCGCGTCACAATCCAATCGTTAACAGCGGATGTGGACGTTTGGGAAAGGCCGGCAGTGTGGGCACTCTCCGCAATTTCAGCGGGATCGACAGCGTCTGGCTGCCCAGTTTTTGGAGTGGTGAGCCACACGACTCCCCCATCGGAAAGCGGAGCTACAACATCGACCAGATCATCAGTCAGATCGCCGTCACCATCTCGCCACCAGAAGAGGATGGCATCACAGACGTCATAGGACGTGTCCTCAAGTAATGCGGAGCCAATAATATCCTCAATGGCTTCGCTAATCGATGAGTCGCAATCCTCGTCCCATCCAACTTCCTGAACGACCATATCGTCTGAAATTTCAAGTTTGTGGGCCAAGATAGTGTTGAAGTTATTACCCTCGGAGCTGGCGCTCACTGCGTCGGTCCTCCTAGCTAGAGTTCGTTTCTCGATGACCCCATTAGTCTACCCATGAAAAAACTATTACACAGTGCTTTTCTCTGGCAACAAGGTCTTTCCTGAAAAAAGACTGCGTTTATGGCCTCGTTAATGGAAATACTGCTCACACTTTTTCACAAACATGTAACAATTATCTTGTGAGTAATGAACAAATTTCTTCGCAAAGTTCACCAGCTGAGTTAACGATACTAAGTGCAGTACCGCCTTACCTCTTACACCACATTCGTGGAATTTCTGGCGAACTGACCCGCACCGTCATGACTCACATGAATGACACCCTCCCCTTCTTCGCAGAACTAGATGCCAAGCACCGCGCTGGCATTGGCGCACTAGTGCAGTCCGCCATTCGCTTTTTCGCAGATTGGGCACAGCACCCCGAAGATGAAGAGGAAGAACTAGATTTCGGAGACGCTATTGGCTCAGACTCTGTCCATATTGTTGACGGCTTAAGCCTGCAACAGTCCGTCTCTATTCTTCACTCCACTATGGAAGTAGTGGAACAAGCCGTCATCACCATGAATGACGCACCCGAGGCAAAGGCAACACTGCTTGTCCACGCTCTCCGCTACAGTCGCGAGCTTGGATTTTTTATTGCTGATTATTTCGCCGCTGCCGCGGAACAGCGTGGTGCGTGGGATGCACGGATGGAGACGGCTCTCGTTGATGCCGTAGTACGTGGTGCTAAATCTGAGGATATTCGTTCCTTCGGTTCCGCTTTAGCGTGTGATGCGTCTACACCCGTTACCGTCATAGTGGGAACACCGCGGGCAGAGGACCACCATGAGCGCATCATTTTGCACCTGCACCAGATCTCCGCAGACATGGGTTATCGTTCCCTAGCAGCCGTCCAGGGTCCCTATCTTGTAGGTCTTATGACGGTCCCCGCCGACCAGCTTTTAGACCCCCACTGCCCCATCTATGAAATCTTTTCAAGCGACCAAATTATGTTGGGCCCCACCGCGCGCAACCTCGCTGAGGCATCACGCTCCGCGGAGGAAGCGTTTGCAGCATTGCGGGTAGCCCAGGCTATGCCCAATATCCCTCATATAGCTACCGCAGACATGTTTATTCCGGAACGTGCTATTGCAGGTGATCGCAGAGCTATTCAACGGCTTTTCCACGACATCATCACACCACTGCAAGAATCTGCGAGCGACGCTATTCGGGATACTCTCCGCCTCTATCTATCCGTCGATGGTGGTGTGGAGGAGGCTGCTCGGCAGCTTTATGTACACCCCAATACAGTGCGCTACCGCCTTAAGCGTGTTAATGACATTACCGGCATGGATCCCCTCGATTCCCGCATGCGTTTTACCCTGCGCATTGCTAATGTTCTGGGAATGCTGGAAGACATTAACGAATCACATAGTAAATCTTGGTAGCGTCAGGATTTGGTAAAGTCAGAATAGTACTGGGGTACTGCTGGGGTATTACCGAGTGCTGCACCAGTCCCTTTCCCGTATATATGCTGTAGATATAAAAAGATATAAAGAGTACGTGACGGCAAAAGGAGAATACGACACATGGCCACAGCTGAAACAGATATTGTTAGTGGTCTTGCCGAGATTGTTGAAGAAGTTACCGGCGTCAAAAAAGACGAGGTAACTCCAGATAAAAACTTCGTCGACGATCTGGATGTGGACTCTCTATCCATGGTGGAAATCGCTGTCCAAACCGAAGATAAATACGGTATTGAGATTCCCGATGAGCGTATGCGGGGCATGCGCACAGTACGAGACGTTGTTGACTACATCAAACGAGTTACAATAGGGCGCTCATAGCTCCACGCATAGTAGCTACCTCGCGCTATCCTACAGCCGAGAGCCACGTGACCTCCCTACCGCATGGGGACCCGTGCCGGTGCGGCTCTAACGACTCATCCCAGGCAGTGCCAAGCGCTTGTTCTAAACCGCCTTCAATATCGCCGGAGCGCATTAATCCACGAAGTCGGTTTTCAGAGACAACAACATCTCCAGAGGAATTTATCTCCCCCTGCCATAGCCCCAGTTCAGGAGTATGGCTAAACCGCTGACCGTTACAGCTTTCCGTCGTATCCTCAATAACATCGAAGAGGAGAATTGGCCACTCTGCAAGAGCTTCGGCAAGGGCTCGGCCACTTCCCACCGGACCAATCCAGTCCACGGTAGTGCTAAGCATTCCGGGGTGCTGATCGAGGGTATGCCACGTAAGCCGCCGGCTGGGGACAGCTTGCAGTGTATGGGCTAAGGCTTGTTCAATTCTTGGGCACAGTGCAGCGGGAGCTGCATAAATAGACACCACACCTGTAGTGGCGTCAACAAATGGCGTAGCGATATTCACACCGCACCTCCTTTTTTCTAGACGTATGACGTCTTCCCCAACGCAATACGTTTCTGCAAGAGATGATGTGTGTTTTCTCAACTTGTCACCGTTAAGTCTGCACCATAAGTTGAGACTTTTCTGTCATTGAACCCGCGACACGCCGAAAAAAATTTTTAAAAACTGGCAGGTCAAAGCACATTTATCACTTTAATTAACTTTGACAACTCTATTAACACCAGTTATGGGGACAATGACGGAACAATGGAGAAATAGTGGAGGGCTAGATATCCATGCCAAAAATGGAGTTAGCGACACGATGCGCTACACTGATAAAGCCCACAAGCGTTCTTCACGCATATATGTGGGTATGTGCCCGTAGCTCAGTCGGTTAGAGCAGATGACTCATAATCATCCGGTCCTGGGTTCGAGCCCCAGCGGGCGCACTTTTTATCGTGGCTAATGGTGTCATCCTTTCCAGATAATCCCGATTAAGGATTTGCAATAGTGAAGTAAGGCCATTTCGAGGGGAATAGTCAGCGTTGTACTGTCAATCGCAGCACTTGCGGATAATTTGTTTCGACACACCTGGAGATTTTTTATGACGACACCTACTTCTCCCCAGAATGAAGGTTCAGAATTCTACCCTCAAGACACCTATGTACAGGGCGCTTACCCGCAAGATACCGAGCAGCAGTTCTACCCACAAGATACATACTCCCAGTATGTCTACCCGCAGGACACCTATTCTCAAGGTGACGGGCAACAGTTCTATCCACAGAGCGACTATCCACAGGATGACTATCCGCAAGGTGTCTACCCACAAAGCGACGAGCAACTCTACTACCCGTCGCAGAATTATTCACAGCAGGGTGAAGAGACCAGTTCAGGTGATGGCGAACAACAGGGGAAGAAGTCGAAAAAAGGCCGCATTATTGGATTTTCCGTGGGTGGAGCGGTTTTAGTCATCGTTATTGCGGTTGTATGCGTTCTCGTGTTTACAGAGGGTTCAGTAAGGAGCGTGGATAAGCTTGCTGAAGGCATTCAACACAATATTCAGGAAGGCAGAGATATTAGCGAGTATCTCTGCGAGACACCTAAAGAACGCTTAGTATATGGAGCCTTCAGCCCGTATGAAGATGCAGAGACATGGCAAGGCGCCAAAGATGAATTGGCATACCTGCCTGTTATTGATGACATAATGCGGGCGCTATCGCACAACCCTAATGCGAAAGTGAAAGTCACTAAAAAAGATGGTTCCACAGCCGTTTTGGACTACCACTACAGCGGTAATGACGTCAAAGGAAAAATTAGCAATTCTTCTCTTTCTGCAACTGGACTAACAAGGCAGCAGTCAGACCTCCTCGTTGATGACACATTCAATAGACAGCCCACAATTACCTATCATGCAGAAAAGCGCAATGGTAAATGGTGCGTCCTCAATAAATAGCTACATTTTCGTCATAATGCGCTGCCAAGATAGCAAAGACTAAATTTTTTAATAAATTTTCCTGCTAAGGCATGGTCATTCCCACGACTAGGAGTCTGAACGCACGCATATCCAACATAAGCATCGCAAAACACCATAGAAAGAACTGTGTGTAAACCTTGATGGAGATGTATTCCACGCCATGAAAGCCCGAAACCACAAAATCAGGTAACGATATGAGAAGCGACGAAGAACTACTAAAAGAAATCGAATCTCAAGATTTCGACCCAAACGCGGGGAAAACATATACAAAAAAAGAAGACGTACAGCTCATCGTAGCTCACCTAGAGCAGCTATCAGCCCAAAAGCGAGTAAATGAAGCAGTGGCAGCAGCCAGAAAATCTGGGACAACCTGGGAAACAATAGGGGACATACTGAGGATGAGCAAACAAGATGCCCAACAAAAATACGGAACGGCAAAGGGCGAAAAGCAGTAATAGACCTCGATAATGGCTACTACGCTACTACAATGGCCAAAGAGGAACTCGACAACGGCCACACCATGCAAGTCTTCCTCGCTGTCAACGCCAAACTTGAAGAAGCACGAATCACCGCCATTGCCCGCGATGAGGATGATGAAATCAGCGATTATTACAAAAGTCTGATACTGACGATTTGCCGGAGCTTGATGGTTTGTTTGATAGACGCAAGAAGTAACAGAAGTTTTGCTTGAAGAAGTACAAGGCTATAAACGGTAGGTAAAAGTAAGTACCTCTGCCGCCATCGGAATGACAAGGGCACCGCATAAGCCTAAACAACAGACAAACTTGTTTGACGATAGCTCTAGCGGAAGCCCTTTTTATTGTTACAGGTGGATAGTATTCTGCTTGATATGAACTGCATCTATCGCAGTTTTTGCATGGTTGTGCGGACGAGGAAAAACAAACAATGGAAAATACTTATACAGCTATTACGGAACAAGGTGATGACTGGTGGGTCATTCAACTCGAAGAATATCCGGAAATTATCACTCAAACGCGACGGCTAGACCAAATACCAGATATGGTACGTGACGCTTTAACCTTGTTCCCGGAGATTACTAAAGATCCGGAGAATGCAACCATTGTTATCCAGGTACAGGGAGAAGTAGAAGAACTAGCTAAGCAGGCACGTGAACTTGACCAACAAGCAAAAAAGTTGCAAGAGCAAGCCTCAAATTGTATGAGAGATACAGTACAAAAGCTCGTAGAACATGGTCTAAAACTCCGCGATATAGGAACTTTGTTGAATATCAGTTCTCATCGTGTCCAGAAACTCTCAAAGCTGCAAGACTGACGGTAATTAAGTAACAAATGCAGAGCGAAGGGTGATCTGGCATAGCCAGATCACCCACAGCATGGTCATATCATGAGAAATGACGAAGAACTACTAAAATTACTGATCACACGCATTTCAAATATCTCTTTAACAAGATTATCCCCTCATATTCTCTTGCTAACGTGAATACAACTCTCTAATATATGCATTATCACGCATATATTAGAGAGGGATCATGGACTCTTCCATTCACACGCACGGTCACATCCATGGCCACACTCATGACCATGCCAATACCGAACAACTCTCTCACACTCCACAATGGCGCATCGGCGTAGCAATCGGTCTGGGACTCGTTACCGTCATCACCCAAATTATTGTTGGTATTCTCTCCGGCTCACTCGCCCTCCTCTCAGATTCAGCACACGCCTTCACCGATGTTTTTGGACTATGCACGGCCCTCGTCGCTATTCGTATTGGCTCTAAAACCTCCCCCACCCCGCAACATAGCTATGGACTTCGCCGCGTAGAAGTCATTGCCGCCGGATTCAATGCCCTATTACTTCTAGTGGTAGCCGTCATCATTGTTGTTGAGGCCGTAAAACGACTCATTAATCCAGTAGAAGTACAGGGCCTACCTGTCGCCATCGTGGCGGTTGTCGGCCTCCTCATGAACTTCTTTGCCTTCCTCGCCATGCGAGGCGGAAAAGACGAGTCCATCAACGTCAAAGGCGCTTATCTAGAAGTTCTAGCCGACATGATCGGCTCCGTCGGCGTTCTCATCTCCGGCGCTATCACCTATTTCACCGGCTGGGTCTATGCAGACATTGTCGCCGCAGTTCTCATTGCACTGTGGGTTCTCCCCCGCGCCTTCACACTGCTACGCCAAGTAGGTAACGTCATCCTCCAAGGAACCCCCGAAGACATTGACACGACGGCACTCCGCGACGAGATTTTAGCCCTTGATGGTGTCCAAGCTGTCCATCACTTCCATGTATGGAGTCTCACCACCGAGGACAATATCGGATCTGTCCACGTTGTTAGTACTAATCCGGATACACGCCGCGACGTGCAGACACTCATGGAACAGAAATACCACCTACACCACGTCACAGTGCAGATGGAAAGCCCCACAGAATGCTGCGACACCGCCAAAGCGTGCTGCTAGTAGCTTGTTTGGCTAGCCCCAGTTTTCTGCGTGCAGGAGAACATCTACAGCCTGCGCGTGGCCCGCTGGGCGCACCATGTGTTCCAAGCGAATAACGCGCATCCCGGCGCTAGCACTAGCCAGATCCGCCACCGTTGGCAAAACCGCGGAGTCCTGCGGGCCACCAATACCATGCCGTAGATTCTCTGCCGCATGACCCAAATAGAGAAGCGCTCCCTGTGGCTTCAACCATGCCTGACTGCGCTTCAGCACATCACGCAACTGCTGCATGGGTAAATGCAGATAGGCCCCCAAAACAAGGTCAAACTTCCCAGATTTGAAGCGCTCATCTTCCGTCACCTGGGCGTCATAAACCGGCACCCACGTGCAGACGTCACCAACTGTGTAGATGATCTTCGGACCAAGCGAATCATGCTCCTGCGCAATCCGAATAGCCTCCGGGGAAAGATCAACCCCCACAACATCCCAGCCCATCTGCGCCAGCAAACGAGCATGGCGGCCATCACCACAGCCCAAATCAAGAGCTGTTCCGGGCTCCATAGTAGAAAGGCGCTCCACGACTGCCGCGGCAGGGGTCCCTCCCCACGGAGCAGGTGTAGCACTATAGCGAGCGTCCCAGTCTGCAGATGTATGGTCTGTCATGGTTTCCAGAATAGTCCGAACTATGCATCTCTACCGGCCACGCACGCCCCCAACAAAGACAGTGTTACGAAAAGACGTCCGGTATTACCCCACGCGGAAGTTCCTCCACAACACCATCTTTCACAACAAGATGACGAGCCTCAATACGGTCAATCATGCGCTGATCGTGCGTCACTATCACCACAGTGCCCTCGCACTGTTCAACAGCGTCCTGTACTTCCTCAATAAGATCCACACTCAGATGGTTAGTGGGCTCATCCATCAGCAGAATCTCAGGCGGATTCGCCACCAGGAGAACCAACGCCACCCGGCGCTGCTGTCCCAGGGAAAGGTCACCGACAGGGCGTTTTGCATCTTCTGGCGTGATAAGGCCCAGTTCATCAAGGTCAAGTGACTGCGGCGTAGCAGCAAAGTTATACAGCTCAGCAGCACTCTTCGTAGGATCATCCCACTGCTGCACCTGTTCCAGAATAGCCAGTCGAGCCCCCTGCCCTATCTTCACTTCCCCAGCTTCCGGCTTAAGCGCACCGGTAATAACATGCAGCAGGCTGGATTTACCCGCCCCATTAGGACCCGTAATAATGACGGTCTCCCCCGGACGGATAGTGAGCGAACCGACTCGCAGACGCTGTGGTACCACCACACCACGCAGTTTCAGGTGGTAATCCTCGTCGGATCCGGCAGCCACGCGTTTACCACTAGGAGCCTTTGCCAGAGGGGCGTGGAAACCCAACAGCACGGGCGGCTTCGCCACCCCATTTTCATCCAAATCAGCAAGTTTTTGGCGGGCTGCGCGAACACGTCGAGCGATCTGCTTTTCTACCCGGCCACCGGCCTGGTTATAGGACATTTTGTCATTATCGTGGCGGGCACGCCCGGGGGAAACGTCACGCGCATCCTTCTCAATCGTGGTTTCCAAGTGGTCCCGCTGGTGTTCCTCCGTACGCCACTGGTGTTCCCAGAGTTGTCGTTCATGGCGGCGGTGTTTATCGTATTGCGTCCAGTTACCGGTGAAGAAGCCCATGCCTTCCCGGTTGCGAACAATATCGCCAATGTGGGTACAGGTTTCATCCAAAAAATCGCGGTCGTGGGTAGCAAGAATCACAATGCCGGGGTGTTCACGAATCGTTTTCGCCACAAGTTCACGGCCACGCCCGTCAAGATGGTTTGTGGGTTCATCCAAAAGCAAAATCTCGGGGGCACGAATCAGAGCCAGAGCAAGTCCCAAACGGGCCCTCTCGCCGCCGCACATATCAATAGTGCGCTGGTCAAGTAAATCTCCGGTGGATCCTTCCCCGGTAAGACCAAGGTTGTCTAAAACTACTTCCGCGTTATGTTCAGCATCCCATGCATCATGCGCTACTACATCGTTATAAATGTCCGTGTAGCGTCGTTCCGCCTGTGTAGCAGCGTCAGGGTCGTCGGCGGTGGCCATAGCATTAGCTGCCTCCTCCAAGGCCTGTAGACGGCGACGAGCCGGCCCTAAGGCCTCCTCTACCAACATACGGCCAGTGGAGTTGAAGGGGGCTTCTAGTTCTTGCGCACCCAAGACACGTGTTCCCTGGTGAGTAACACGTCCGGCAGTGGGTTTTAAGCGGCCAGAGAGAATCCACAGCAGTGTCGATTTACCGACCCCATTGTCCCCCACCAGCCCTAAGACATCGCCAGCAGAAAGAGCGAGGTTGATGTTGTTGAGAACCGGACTTCCGGGATAGTCATAGTAAATATCGGTAGCAACAAGCTGAGTGTCTGCAAAATCCACTGACGCGTCAGCAGAATGCTCAACAGGATGCTCAGTGGGATATACAGACTTAGTCATAAGAGGCTCCTGAAGAAGCAGGAATAACACTAATGTGTGTTACGTGTTCTGCCGCCAGTATAAGCCGTAAAACTATAGCCGGAGAGATGAAGTGAAATAAAAAAGCTCCCCCAGTTGGACTCGAACCAACAACCCTTCGATTAACAGTCGAATGCTCTGCCAATTGAGCTATGGGGGATTAAACACCTTGGTGTTACGAATGGATAGCTTACCTATCTACCCCACTACTCTCCAAATTGCCAGGTTATTACGGGTAAACAAATAGCATTAAAACGCTCTACTACAAGAACGACTAGAACGTCTCAATCGCAACTTGTTTCAAAGTCCTGCGATACTCCTCTAACGCAACCAAGTCTTTAAACATATCCTGGTATTCCGGATCGCTAGCGGGATTCTTGCGTTGCAAAGCAGCTTTCAACTCCGCTACCTGCTGCCCCACCCATACTTCTTCTAACCGGGCGAAAAGTCCCTCCGCATAGCTCACTATATGTTCCTGATCCACAGGGATAGCTTCCACCGCCAGTTCAGATACAACACCTTGAGCTACAAGATCATCAATATGCCCCTGGATAGTGGGTACCCAATTGTGATCCACTACTGCGTTCGTGCAGCCACCACTGGCCTCTATAGCGTCACGAATAGTCCTGTATAGGGGGTAGGTAAAAGCGTCAGAACCGAGCGCGTCAAAGCCCGCTCCAGCCGTCTTAGGGTACTGGATAGCCAAGCGCACAGCTGCCCGCTGACGGCCCTCCTCACTGCCTTCTAGTGGCTTACGGGGACGAATAATACGGGGCTTATTCTGCCCACTGGAGGCAGATACAGTTTCTCCAAAACGAGAAGAAGCGTCACCCGAGCTATTTCCCTGCGACTGAGGTGCCCGCAGCTGTGTTTGTCGTGAGTGTCCCTGCCGTGCCCCGCGGGATTGTTGGCGTTTACCGTAACGCGCTTCCTTCCGCACCCGGTTAACGATCTCCGTAGTGTCACTCCATCCCAACCAGCCGGCCAGCTGACGGGCATACTCATCTCGCAAAGCGGAATCTCTAATATCCGCAACAACGGGAACAAGACGCGCGAGTGCCGCTACGCGCCCCTCCGGAATAGACAGATCAAATTCTTTCAACAAGGATCTGAGGGCAAACTCAAACATGGGGATACGCCGCGCAATCAGATCCCGCACGGCTACATCTCCCTCCGCCTGGCGCAGCTCGCAGGGGTCCATACCGCCCGGCGCAATGCACACAAACTTTTGTCCGGCGAATTGTTGGTCCCCGGTGAAGGCTCGCATGGCGGCTTTTTGACCGGCCTCGTCCCCATCGAACGTGTAGATAATTTCCCCACGGTAGTAGTTGTCGTCCATGAGGAAGCGGCGCAAAATAGCCAAATGCTCGTCGCCAAATGCTGTCCCGCAGGCGGCTACAGCGGTTTTCACGCCAGCCGCCCACATGGCCATAACGTCGGTGTACCCCTCCACAACGACGCATTGATGAGATTCGGCAATGTATTTCTTGGCTTTGTCGAGACCGAAAAGGACTTTCGATTTTTTGTACAACATGGTCTCGGGTGTGTTCATGTACTTCCCGAGCTTGTCGTCATCGTAGAGTTTACGTGCGCCGAAACCCACGACTTCCCCGCTGGGGATGCTAATAGGCCAGATAAGACGGCGGTGAAAACGATCAATGGGGGTTCCCCGCGACCCCATCTTGGAGATACCTGCGGCTTCTAATTCTTCAAATGTAAAACCTTGTTTTTGCAGATGCCGGGTGACGGTGTCCCAGCCGGCGGGGGCATATCCACAGGTGAACTCTTTAATGAGTGCTTCGTCGAATCCGCGTTGTAGAAGCATGTCGCGGGCGTCTTGGGCTTCTGGGGTTTCGAGTTGTTCCTGGTAGAACTTGTGAGCTGCGGCATTGGCCTGGAGGAGACGGCGGCGGGTACCGCGCTGCTGTGGTGTGGTGGATCCGCCGCCTTGGTAGTTGATGCGGTAGCCGATACGGTCGGCGAGTTGTTCAACGGCCTCTACGAAGCTGATGTGCTCCATCTTCATGAGGAAGCTGAAAACGTCACCGCCTTCACCCGTGGAGAAGCAGTGATAGTAGCCATGGTTGGGGCGTACGTGAAAGGACGGGGTTTTCTCGTCGGTGAAGGGACTGAGGCCTTTGAGGGAGTCTACGCCGGCAGGCTGGAGAGAAACGTACTCCCCTACGACATCTTCGATGCGTACCTGGTTACGGATCTCTTCAATGTCACTTTCTGGAATCCGTCCCTTAGCCATGGTTCGAGGATACTCTATATTGCTCGCACCAGTGTGGTACAGCCATCATATTCTCTGTGTTCTATCCCCAACCGGCCTGAATACCTGCCGCTGCCCGGTCGACGCGTTCCAGGCGAGTTTCGGTGTAGGAGGCTATTTGGTCAACAACGACACGCATACGTGCCGCATCGTCGTCTGCCTGGCAGGCAGCTTTCCAGTCATCCCAGAAAACAGGGTCAAGACCACCTTCACCAGCGTTCATGAGCCAGTTAGCAACGCGGAAGATACGGTCATATTGGCGTTCTTGTGCCCGCAGATGGTCCACATTGTGCATGACGTAGCGCACAGCCACCGTTTTCAGTAATCCCACTTCTGCTTCAATATCACGCGAGATTTTCAGTTCACCATGGTAGCGACCCAATTCTCCGGAGTAGTGGGCACGGGTGGTGGCAATGGTGGAATTGACGAATCGTCCCACCAGTTCCGAGGTGAGTTGTTTCAGGGCAACAAGGTTAGCGCGGGACCCAAAATACTTCTTGACGGGGATAGAGCCGGCAGGGACAGCATTAGCAGAAGCAGTGTTAGATGGTGGCATTGAATTGGATACGCATGATTCCGCAACGTCACGAACATGGGGAAGTTCCCACAAGCGAGAAGCAGCAGCGGCAACACGATCTGCGGACAGTCCAAAAGTTTCGTGCGCATCGGCGGCAAGCGCGGAGGATTCTGAGGAATCCCCAAGTACGCGCAGATCAATGCGGCCGGAGAGGATCCCATCCTCAACATCATGCACAGAGTAGGCAATATCATCCGACCAATCCATAATCTGTGCTTCTAAACATTTTCGATGCTGCGGTGCGCCCTCCCGAACCCATGCGAGAGTGGCGGCATCATCTACATAGGCACCGAATTTTTTGTTTCCGGGTTGGCGAGTCCATGGGTATTTACAGATAGCGTCAAGAGCTGCACGGGACAGGTTAAGCCCCCGTGATGAACCATCGTCTGCCAGTACTTTTGGTTCCAGGCGGGTAAGGATACGCAGTGTTTGCGCATTCCCTTCAAATCCACCGCACTCTGCTGCAAGATCATCAAGGGCGCGTTCCCCATTATGGCCATAGGGCGGGTGGCCAATATCGTGGGCAAGACCCGCCAATTCTGCAAGATCCTCATCAACCCCCAGACCGGCGGCAATACCAGCGGATATCTGTGCTACTTCCAGGGAATGGGTAAGGCGTGTACGTGGCACATCGCCTTCCTGCGGCCCAACCACTTGAGTTTTATCGGCAAGACGACGAAGCGCACCACTATGCAAGATACGTGCGCGGTCGTGGGAAAAGGGACTACGCCGGTCACAATGGCCAGTTTCTCCCAGTTGCGAAGCCTTGGGATGTTCTGGTTGTTGCCGGGCTAGATCGTGATCGGTATAAACACTCATGTTGGTTTTATTCTACCGAGCATTTTGACAGGTACTCTAGCAGGACATGCAGCCATTATTGGTGTGCCACAGGGTTATTCTTAGCTAGGGTTGTTCTCCCCTAGGCAGTCTTGTTGCCCTTCTCACTGGTATCAGAGTGATCCGCAGTTATTGGAGGGTGAAGATCCTCTGTACCGTCATTTCCAGTGTTATTACCTGCCTGCTGCGAGCGGCTGACGTGCTCTTCCATTCGCTGCAAATTACGGAGGTGGGATTTCGCCCGATGGGATTTATCACCTTTAATCTTGCGGAGAAATTGTGCCGCTGCCGAATCAATACTCCAATCGGGTAAATCCGGAAGGGACCATCCGAAAAGCCGGGCAGGTAGGCAGAGAGCACCCCCGGTGATAGTGCCCGCAATCATACCGACGCCAGGATAACCAATGCCATGCACCATGGTGACCACGGCAGCACCGGCTAATGCTGGTGTCGCATACAGTGTATTGCCGCCAAATACCTCAGGTGTACGGCCTACGAGCACGTCACGAATAATTCCCCCGCCAATAGCGGTAACAACGCCTAGCAAGAGGGCAGGTCCTACCCCTAACCCGGCAGCTAATGTTTTTGAAGCGCCCGTGGCTGCCCATGACCCAACGGTCAATGCGTCAATAACACTGAAAAGATTAATCCAGAATTTTCGGTCATCGATGCGGAGCACCATGGAGATAAACACACCACAAACTGCCGCTATAAGGTAGGAACCATTGGTGAGGGCAATAGGCGTGAGGTTCAGCATGATGTCACGTAGTACACCGCCACCGAGAGCTGTACTAATACCCAGAATAAGGAATCCGACGAAATCAAATTTATGGCGGCGCGCCACGGTGCCGCCCAGACAACCTCCACAGAATACGCCCGTCAAGTCGATCACTCGAAAGACGAGCTCCTGATTCAGGAGAACGCCATCCATCTAACCTCGTCGATTCCTTTAAACGTGGGTGTACAAATAAGCCGTGAGGCACACACGTGCCACGTACCTATTGTCCTACGGGAGGACGCAAATGCACAGGGTTTTACGCTAGCAGCCACATAAACGTTCTGCGAGGTAGCTCTCCACATTATCGAGGGAGACGCGTTCCTGGCTCATCGTGTCACGCTCGCGAATAGTGACGGCTTGGTCATCCTTCGTATCGAAGTCGACAGTGACACAGAATGGGGTACCAATCTCATCCTGGCGACGGTAACGCTTGCCGATACCCTGCGCATCATCAAAGTCCACATTCCAGCGCTGACGCAATTGCGCAGCCAGATCACGGGCTACCGGGCTGAGCTCTTCATTGCGAGACAGCGGCAATACGGCAGCCTTCACGGGGGCAAGTCGGGGGTCAAGATGCAGCACAGTGCGCTTATCAATCTTGCCGTTTGCTTTCGGAATTTCCTCCTCCTCATATGCGTCAACAAGGAAGCACATGAGGGAGCGGGTGAGTCCGGCGGCCGGTTCAATGACGTAAGGAATGTAGCGTTCACCAGTAGCCTGGTCGAAGAATGAGAGATCTTCGCCCGAATGCTTGCTGTGTACGGTGAGGTCATAGTCGGTGCGGTTGGCGATACCTTCTAGCTCGCCCCACTTAGAGCCCGTGAAGTGGAAGGCATATTCAATATCCACTGTGCGCTTAGAGTAGTGGGAAAGTTTCTCTTTAGGATGCTCGTAGAGACGCAGATTTTCTTCCCGCACACCCAGGTCGGTGTACCACTTCCAGCGCTCGTCAATCCAGTACTGGTGCCATTCTTCGTCTTCCCCCGGCTTGACGAAAAATTCCATCTCCATCTGCTCGAATTCACGCGTACGGAAGATGAAGTTACCGGGAGTGATCTCGTTACGGAAGGATTTACCAATGTTGCCAATACCGAAAGGCAGCTTCATGCGGGATGTCGTCATGACGTTCTTGTAGTTGACGAAGATACCCTGGGCTGTTTCTGGACGCAGGTAGTGCAGGCCTTCTTTATCGTCTACTGGGCCGAGGTAGGTTTTCATGAGGCCGGAGAATGCCCGCGGCTCCGTCCAGTTACCGGGCTGGCCGGTTTCCGGATCGGGAATGTCGGCTAGCCCATTGGCGGGGGCGTGGCCATGTTTTTCTTCGTAGGCTTCCAGAAGATGGTCAGCGCGGTAGCGCTTGTGGGTGTAGAGAGATTCCACGAGCGGGTCGGTGAACACTTCAACGTGGCCGGAGGCTTCCCACACTTGACGC
The DNA here is from genome assembly GCF_011525565.1 of Lawsonella sp. Classification (NCBI taxonomy): domain Bacteria; kingdom Bacillati; phylum Actinomycetota; class Actinomycetes; order Mycobacteriales; family Lawsonellaceae; genus Lawsonella; species Lawsonella sp. The sequence continues at coordinate 57,675 of NZ_WVRS01000003.1, read as the reverse complement.
GGCAGGATGATGGAAGAGTCAAGACCGACAACATTGTCACGGCTTCGCACCATATTGTTCCACCACTGGCGTTTAATGTTGTCCTTCAGTTCCACACCAAGCGGACCGTAATCCCATGCGGAACGTGTACCACCGTAGATTTCGCCGCACGGGTATACAACTCCCCGGCGTTTGCATAGGTTAGCGACGGACTCTACAAGGTTATTTTTGGCCACGACTATGTACTCCTTTATGCATGCCAGCGGGAAGTCCCTGCTGACCACATACTAGCAGGCAAAGCCGTATAAACCCATTTAAACTTCCATTTAAACCACTGTTTAAAGCACAGTGCTGTAGGCAGTATGAGTTCTGCCATTTGTCACACTCAGTATGATGAGGGAAGGACGCCAGTTGACGTCCTGCTGTACAATTACTGCATTATTCATGCAGTACCCTTGCGGTAATTCAAGACGGGACACGACATGACAGAAGTATCGGAAGAGCATTGCGCCGACTCCGACGGGGTTGACAAGGATCTCGCAGAACTTCCCCCACAGAAGGTAATGGAAGCCGCCGGCACTCTTTTACAGTCGCTTACTGCCCCGGCCCGCATCGCCATTATTGTGCAATTACAACACCGTCCCTGCTGCGTACATGAATTAGTATCCGCACTGGATATGCCACAGCCGGCAGTTTCTCAACATTTGCGAGTCCTCAAAAATACTGGTGTGGTGAAATCCACACAGCGGGGTCGTGAGCATATCTACTCGTTAGTGGACGAGCACCTATCCGGCATTGTTAATGATGCCCTTTCCCACGCGGAAGAAATCGTCAACAAGCGTTTCCTCTAACCACTACTTGCCTGTGTTGCCGCCGAAACGGCGGTCACGTCGCGCGTACTCTTCAAGGGCTGCCCATAAATAGGTGCGGTCAAAATCAGGGAAAAGTACATCCTGGTAGACCATCTCCGCATAGGCACTCTCCCAGAGCAGGAAGTTACTTGTCCGTTTCTCACCAGAGGGCCGCAGGAAAAGATCCACATCCGGCATCTCTGGAACATACATCAACCGTGAAAGAGTGTCCTCGTTAATATCACGCGGATCTACTACCCCCTCTTTTACTGCCATCGCTAACCGATTAGCAGCATCGGTAATTTCTGCTCTTCCCCCATAATTGACACACATCACAAGGTTCATAGTGGTGTTATCGCGAGTAAGCTCCTCCGCAATCTCGAGTTCTTTAATAACGGAGGGCCACAAACGGGGACGCCGTCCAGCCCAGTGAATGCGCACTCCCATATCGTTGAGCTCATCTCGTTGCCACCGTAAAACGTTACGCGAGAAACTCATAAGGAAACGCACTTCCTCATAGCTACGGCTCCAATTCTCCGTGGAGAATGCATAAGCTGATAGCCACGGAATACCCGCATCAAGGCAGGCTCTGCATACTTCTGGCAGCACAGCTTCCCCACGACGATGCCCCTCTGTACGGCTCATACCGCGTTGCTGCGCCCAACGGCCATTCCCATCCATCACCAGCGCAATGTGGTGGGGAAGAAACTCGGCGGGAATAGCTGGCGGAGCAGATGTGAAATCATGCCCAGCGAAGCAGGGATCCATCTGCTCCCCACGCGTGTAGATACGAGTCTCTTCATCTGGTAGGAGATCTTCCGTCACCGGAACATCATCGACGAAGGTGTGTGCCCCCTCAACCTCCTGCAAACTACGATGCGATGGGCGGGAAAAGAATCCGGTGAGTTTGTCGTACCATACGCTCATCGCCAATGTCCCCTTTCTGCCTCTGCAGCCAGATCAAAGGCAGTAATTTTGCGTTCCGTATGCCATTGTAAATGCGAAACTATCAGCTGGTGAGCTTCCTCCTGTACTCTCCTCCCCAGTTTTTTGTCCCCGGCAATACTATCGGCACGATCCCATCGCGCATCCCGAAGAGAACGCAAATACTCCAGTACTCCCGCCATAGGGGTGGCACTTCCCGGCGGACGATGTTTCACGCACACCACCCCGCCGGCAGCTGGATGAAACGCTTGATGTGGTCCTTCTGCTCCACACACTGCGCATTTATCCAATTCGGGAGCCCACCCGGCTTCTGCCATGGCTCGCAATAAATACGTATCCACCATTTGTTGGGGGGATCGGCGGCCGTAGCTTAATGCCCCCATCACCCCCACTGTCAGGTCAAAAAGCTGCGGATTAGGCTGCTCCTCCTCGCCGAGAAGACGCTCTACTGCTTCTAGGACGGAGGCGGCAGCGGTATAACGCTCATAGTCTGCAACAATGCGCGCATTAAAGGTTTCCACTGTGACAGCTTCGGTAATGGTGTTGAGGTTGCGTCCCGGATAAATCTGCACGTCAATAAGTGTGAAAGGCTCTAGGCGCGCCCCGAAGCGGGAGCGTGTGCGGCGGACCCCCTTGGCAACGCACCGCAATAACCCATGTGCTCTAGTAAAGAGCACAATAATGCGATCTGCTTCACCCAGGTTATAGTGGCGAAGCACTAATCCTTGGTCTCGGAAAGAGGCCATCTCTAGAAGCCTAGCTTGCCTAGCTGTTTCGGATCAGTCTGCCAATCTTTCAGAACTTTTACATGCAGGTCAAGATAGACGCGCGTCCCTAATACTCGGCTAATACCCTGCCGCGCCCGCTGGCCTACCTTCCGCAAACGGGATCCTTTTTTCCCAATAACAATGCCTTTTTGACTATCTCGCTCTACGTATATGGTGGCGTTTACTACTGTGCGGCCCTCGTCATCGGGGTCTGGGTATATTTCCTCAATGGTGCAGGCAATAGAGTGCGGCAATTCATCGCGCACATCCTCTAATACGGCTTCGCGAATGAGCTCGGAGAGGAATTTTTCCGTATCGTCATCTGTGAGTTCGTCTTCCGGATAGAACTGGGGACCCTCCGGCAGTAAGGACGTAAAAACATCAATAACAGTATCTACTTGTTCCCCCGACGCTGCGGAGACGGGAATAACCTCGGCATCTGGCCCTAATAATTCCGCGACAGCAACAAGCTGCGCCGCTATCTGGTCGCGGCTTACCTTGTCCACTTTGGTCACTACACCAATGACTGGTGTGCGGGGAACATTCTTACGAACTTGGTTCAAAATCCAACGATCACCAGGGCCAATTGGTTCATCTGCGGGAATACACAAGCCGATAATGTCCACGTCGGCAAACGTATCCTTCACCAATTCATTCAACCGTTCCCCCAAGAGTGTGCGGGGACGATGCAGGCCTGGAGTATCGACAATAATTAACTGGGCGTTATCGGTGGTGATAATGCCGCGGATAGTGTGGCGAGTAGTTTGTGGCCGGTTGGAGGTGATGGCAATCTTCTGCCCCACCATGGCATTCATAAGAGTTGATTTGCCCGTATTGGGTCGCCCAACGAAGCAGACAAAACCAGACCGGTGCTGAGGATCGTACTCATGTTGACGATTGTGCTCATTGTGCAGCTCACTCATCTTTATTCGACTCCTCTTCCTCGCTATTATCCGCATCGTCGGAATGTATCTTTTCCACGAGCACGGTAGTGACGCGGCGACGGCCGCGGTGATCATGCCCAGCTTCCGCTATTAAATCTAGAGCATCGGTATGAATATGGGCGCCGGGGAGGGGAACGCGTCCCAATTCGTAGGCAAGCAAACCGCCAACTGTATCAACTTCATCAAGAAGCTCTTCATCAAATTCAACTCCCACAGCCTCCGCTAAATCGTCAATGGATAGACGAGCAGAGACGCGCCACTGATTCTCACCGAGTTCTTCTATGGGTGCTACTTCTGACGCATCATATTCGTCAGAGATTTCACCGACAATCTCTTCCAAAATATCTTCGATGGTGATGAGTCCTGCCACACCACCGTATTCGTCAATGAGGATGGCAATATGGTTCCGTTTTGCCCGCATCTCATCAAGAACATCATCCAGGCTCTTAGAGTCTGGAATGAACCAGGCGGGACGCATAAGTTCCGCAACCTGCACGGACTCTGCCCCATCTGTTGCCGAGTAGGTATGGGCAACAAGGTCTTTAAGGTAGACGACACCCACTACATCATCAACGGTGTCGGCAATAACTGGGATACGGGAAAACCCTGATTTCACAGCGAGTTTAATGGCCTGTTTAGCAGTTTTTGTAGATTCGATCCACACCATGTCTGTACGTGGAACCATGGCGGACCGTGCATTACTGTCGCCAAGCTCAACGACAGATTCGATCATTTCTCTTTCGTCATCTTCTACCACACCACGCTGCTGGGCGAGGGTGACGAATTCTTTCAACTCAATATCTGTGGAGAAAGGCCCCTCTTTGAACCCTTTACCGGGCGTAATAGCATTGCCGAGCCATACTAATGCGCGGCTCACTGGCCGGAAAAGCCATGCTATGGAGATAAGCAGCACTGCCGTGTAGCGCAGAACATCATAAGGTTTTTGAAGACCGAGCGTACGTGCCGATACACCCGCCACAACGTAGCTACAGACCACGCTCACAATGCCGGCATACACTAATGCCCACGCAGGTCCCGTACCACCACCATGAGCTTTTCCTACAGTGTCCAGGAATAACGTGGCAAAGAGGATAGTGGCAACAAGCTCAAACGTTGTACGGAGAAAAACAACAACAGCGGTGTAGGCTTCCCGGCGCTCCACCACATGCAACATTTTGTGTGACCCCAGTTCGTTCTCGTGCGCAATTTCAACTGCACGAGCATGGGATACTGTATTGAGGGCCGTATCTTGGGCTGCGCATAGTGCCGCACAGACCATCAGGAGAAGTCCAAAGACCAGACTCAAAATAGCGAGCAAGCTCATAATGTTGTCGGTCTATACCTTTCGAACGCCCATATCGCGTTGGTCGTACCACTCCGCTAAGAGAGCATTTTGAAGAGAGAACATTTCCTGTTCTTCTGCAGCGGTAGCGTGATCGTATCCCAAAAGGTGCAGAACACCGTGCACCGTCAACAGTGCCATCTCGTGGCCGGACCCATGCCCTGCCCGCTTCGCCTGATCTGCCGCGAACTGCGGGCAGATAACAATATCACCCAGCATGGCTGGACCAGGTTGGATACTGTCGGGACGTCCACCCGGGGTGAGCTCATCCATGGGGAAACTCATGACATCTGTGGGGCCGGGAAGATCAAGCCACTGCACATGAAGCTGCTCAATGGTGGCAAGATCGACAAGGGTAATGGCTAATTCAGCAGCTGGGTGAACATCCATGCGCTGCATGACGTATGCAGCGACGTCGATAAGAATGGTCTCATCGACGTCCATACCGGATTCATTAGCTACTTCAATGCTCATGCTTTATCCTTGTGATCCTTACTTCTCTCCCGCGTATTCCTCTCACGCGAACCGCCATTCTTATGGTCAGCATACTGTTGCTCTTTACGCTTCGCCTGCTCCTCGTCGTAGCGCCCGTAAGCCTCAACAATAGCGGTCACAAGACTATGGCGAACAACATCCTCACTTGTGAGATCAATAAACGCAATATCGGGGTTGGCCCCCTCCAACACTCGGCGCGCTATTCGCAGACCAGATGTTTTACCACCCGGTAAATCCACCTGTGTCGAATCACCAGTAATAACCATGGTCGATCCCGCACCCAACCGAGTAAGGAACATTTTCATCTGCTCAGCAGTAGTGTTTTGTGCCTCATCCAAAATGACGAAAGCATTATTGAGAGTACGGCCACGCATATAGGCCAGCGGAGCAACCTCAATAACCCCCGTATCCATCATCTTGCGAGCCTGTTCGGGCTCCATCATGTCACGCAAGGCGTCATAGAGGGGACGTAGGTAAGGATCGATCTTGTCATTTAACGTTCCCGGTAAGAAACCAAGATTTTCACCGGCTTCTACCGCCGGGCGTGTCAGAATAATTCGATTAACGTCTTTAGAACGCAGCGCATTAACTGCCATCGCCATCGCTAGGTACGTCTTACCAGTACCAGCGGGTCCAATACCGAAGACAATTGTGTGCTTCGCAATAGACTCCACATAATGCTTCTGGCCGGCAGTTTGAGCGCGAATAGTACGGCCTCGCACATTCACGACACGGGTGGAGAACACTTCAGAGGGTTCTTCCTCGCTGGGCCCCGACAGCATACTTACTGTTCGCTGCACCATTGGAACATCTACATTAACTCCCTGATTCACAGTATCGAGAAGAGACGTTATCACTGCCTGTGAAAGGGGAAGATCGCCCGGATCATCAGGATCACCAGCGAGAGTAAGTTCTGTGCCACGAACGTGAATATCAGATGTTAACAGTTTTTCGAGTTCACGGAGGTTGGCATCATGGGCACCGAGCAGAAGCGGCATAGTGTCACCTTCAAGAGTGAAGGTGCGAGTGATGATGGGCATGTCTTTAGCTTACCTTGCTACCACCGCTCTGTGAGGACCCCCATCGCTCCTAACGCAACTGCCCCGGCTGCGGCACTCCGTAAAACAGTTGGCCCCATAATGACGGCCTGCCCGCCCGCTGTTTCCAGGGCAGTTAATTCATCTTTAGTAATGCCGCCCTCTGGGCCGACAATAAGCACAATACTTTTTGCACGATTAAATGGCAGAGTCTCCAACGTCATGCGTGCCGACTCATGCAAAATAGCGACCACACCACTAGCACGTTGTGTCTCCGACACTAACGCCACAATGTCATCAAGTGTCGCAACCGGCTTGATCTCCGGATCCCACGCACGACGAGACTGTTTAGCTGCCTCAATAGCAGTTTTCCGCCACTTATTGCGGCCTTTTTCTTTCTTTGCACCACTCCATTGCGCAACACAACGCGATGCCTGCCACGGAATAATGCAATCTGCCCCTGCTTCTGTGCAGAGATCAACGGCCAAATCCGCTGCATCCCCTTTGGGGATACCTTGCACAATCGTCACAGGAGGTTTCTGGCGGGGCACAGTTTTCACGCCATCAACTGTGGCGCGCAACGTATTCTTCCCGTCAATATCCGTCACCCGGCAAATAGCGAGAGTCCCCTGCCCATCACCGAGCATGAGCTTTTCCCCTACCCGTAAACGTTTCACCGTCACCGCATGGCGTCCCTCGGAACCATTCACTGTAATAACAGCTCCGGGGTCCACTTTCATATCGTCTGGGGCAATCCGAAATACGGGAAGAGTCATAGAAAATATCCTAACCTGCCCTCAGCTAGTGCTAAAAAGCCTGCTTTAGACGAGTAAACAGGTTGTCATCATCTTTTTCGGAAAGAACCCGTGCCCCATCTTTTTGCAGACTACGCAACGTCTCCAATGCGGCATGTTCTTCCTCATTGAGCTCTTTCGGAACCGTGACATTAACAAGTACCACGAGTTCGCCACGCCGGCCCGTCCGCACATGTGGCATTCCTTTACCGCGTTCACGAAGAATATCGCCTGGCTGTGTACCAGCAGGAACACGCACAGTATAGATTTCCCCATCTGGCATATTAAGGTCTACTTCGCATCCCAGTGCGGCATCCACCATCGAAACAGAAATATTGCAGTGGAGGGCATCCCCATCACGGGTGAAGACGGGGTCTGGCTTTTGCCTAATTTCCACGTAAAGATCGCCAGCGGGGCCACCACCTGGGCCAACATCGCCCTGGGAGACAAGACGAATACGCATACCGCTACCCACTCCGGCAGGAACTTTAACCGTTACCTTGCGGTTACGCCGTACACGTCCTTCACCTCCGCACGTATGGCACGGGTCGGTAATAATCTGTCCGGTACCACCGCAGTGTGGGCACGTATGGGTTGTGACAACCTGGCCGAGGAAGGACTGCTGTACTTCCTGAATCTGCCCTGTACCGCCACAATATGGGCAGGTGGTTGGCTTTGCTCCAGAGGCAGACCCGGAACCTTGACAATCCGGGCATAGCACATAGGTTGTTACTTCTAGATCCTGCAGACCACCTCGGAAGCATTCCTCAAGGGTGAGTTCTAGGTGGGTAAGGGAGTCGCCACCTGGTTGTACGCGGGAGCGTGGTTCGGCACTGCCGCCACGCATTCCTCCTCCCATGCCCCCCATACCGGCCATGTTGAAGACAGCATCAAAAATGTCACCTACACCGCCGAAGCCTCCGAAGCCTGCGTCACCTCCGCCGGGTTGGCCGAGCGGATCTCCACCCATGTCAACAATGCGGCGTTTTTCGGGGTCGGAAAGAACCTCGTAAGCGGTGGTAACGTCTTTGAACTTCTCGGCAGCTTCCTCTGACGGGTTAACATCTGGGTGTAGTTCACGAGCAAGCTTGCGGTAAGCACTCTTGATTTCGCGGTTAGTGGCATCCTGATTAACGCCGAGGACGCCATAGTAATCCAAAGCCAAGGGAAACGATCCTTAGTGTGAGTAGTGGGACAAGGGCAGATAAGGTTTTTAGTGTCCGGCGAGAATCTCACCGATATAGCGGGCGACAGCCGAAACCGCCGCAATGTTGTTAAGGTAATCCATTCGGGTAGGTCCAATCACGCCAAGACCACCGTAGATGGAATCATCCGCACCATAGGTCGTCGAGACAACAGAGGTGCCATGAATATGTTCAAGGTGCGTTTCCTCCCCAATGCGAACAGTAACTGCGCGCGGATCAGACAGTGGATCCTTAGCAGCACTATTGAGAAGTTTAAGAATGATAACTTGTTCTTCCAACGCATCGAGAAGTTCTTGCAATGATCCATGAAAACTTGCAGCATGACGGGTGAGGTGAGACGTCCCTCCAAGGAGGAGACGCTCTTCCGGATGCTCAATAAGCGTATCAAGGATAATGTGTCCAGCACGTTCTAGCTCTTCCGCATAGGGGTGGCGTGGATCGTCAAGAAGTGTTTCTACCGCGGAAGACGCCTGGCTTAACGTACGCCCCTTCAAAGCAGTGAACTCCTGCTGTAATGTTTCAACAGCTTCTTCAGTAAGATCTCGGTCAAATTCAACAATTCTCTGATCGACACGGCCACGGTCCGTAATGATGACGACAAGAACACGCCTACTGGCCATCTGCATAATTTCCACGTGATACACGCTCGAACGGTGCAAGGTGGGATATTGGATAACCGCAACCTGCTGAGTCAATTGGCTGAGGAGCCGAATACCGCGGTTGAGAACATCGTCAACACTGATGGACTCATCAAGGAAACGGCGAATAGCAGTACGTTCAGCACGGGAAAGAGGCTTAATGTGTTCTATATTGTCAACGAATTCACGGTAGCCCTTCTCGGTGGGGACACGACCCGAGGACGTATGCGGCTGGGTGATATATCCTTCCGCCTCAAGAACAGCCATATCGTTGCGGATAGTGGCGCTTGATACTCCTAGCTGATATTTTTCGACAATAGCTTTTGACCCTACGGGCTCATGAGAGGCCACAAAGTCAGTGACAATAGCCCGGAGGACTTTAAGGCGGCGTTCATCTGCGCGTGCCATAGGACCTCCTCATCTTCTTATTGTCAGACTTATTAGGATTATCGGAATGTTGGGAACACTATCATTACTGCATTCCTACATTGCTACAGTCATTGCTGTAGTCATTGCTACAGTGCTGTATGGCTGCGGATAGATAATACCGTCTATGCCAATTCTGGCACTCTCAACCGCTAAGTGCCAGTTTTAGAGGGCGGAGGAGATCCCTACCCCTCACTCTTCTGCTAAAAGAAGATCCCCAATAAGCCCATCCGCTAAAAGCCTCCCCCGCGTCGTCAGCACCAACCTATCCCCTATCCACACTGCCAAACCGTCCATTACTGCAGTATCCGCCACCCGTATCTGTGCCGGATTCAGATACTCTCGCCCCAGACCATCCCTCACTCGCAGCCGCAGCATAATAGTTTCTTCACGAATCTCTGCAGGCGTCAATTTCTCACACCAGTCTGCCGGGTAAATTCCCTGTGCGAGAAGCTCTCCATAACTACGCGGATTCTTACGGATACTCCACCGCACTCCCCCCATGTAGCCATACGCTCCCGGGCCGGCAGCCCACCAATTTCCACCCTCCCAATACCCCAGATTGTGGCGACATCTCGCATCACGCTGACGGGCCCAATTGGATACTTCATACCAGTGAAAACCCGCCTCCTGTAACGCCGCATCAATCTGGTAGTACCGATCTGCCTGCATATCGTCATCAATGGGGTCAATTTCCCCATGCGCTACTTTTCGAAAAAGCGCAGTACCAGGCTCTATAGTGAGAGCATACGCGGACACGTGGTCAACTCCCGTCGCCAGCACGGTATCTACGCTACGAGCAACATCGTCCGTAGTTTCACCAGGGGTGCCATAAATAAGATCTAGGTTAAGATGCTCAAAACCAGCAGCTTGCGCTTCCTCAATAGCTGCAACTGCCCGGGCGGGATCATGCTGACGGTCAAGGAGCGCCAGCACTCGCGGTTCACTAGATTGCATGCCAAGGGAAAGCCGATTAACACCCCCCGCTCGCCAGCAGTCGAAAAGCTCAGGGGATGTACTCTCCGGGTTAGCTTCACTAGTAATTTCTGCCCCGGGTGCTATACCGAAGCACTCTCGGACAACATCCAGAATTTTAGGTAACTGCCGCCCCAGTAGACTCGGAGTTCCACCACCGAAGAATACGGTGTTTGCAGCTGGTGGCGTGATGTTGTGGTCAGTAAGAATCTGCGCACCAAGACGCAGTTCTTTCGTTAACTGTTCCGCCCAATGAGCAATGGGGTCACCAGCTGGTCCAGGCGGAAAAGTACGCAACGCATAGGTGTTGAAATCACAGTATCCACAGCGTGATGTGCAAAAAGGAACATGCAGATAGATGCCGAATGGTCGGCTAACAATACTATCGAGATCGGCCCGCTCCCACGGCACTGCTACAAACGGCTCTGTCTTAAATGGTCGTGTCGTATGTGCGGAGGACGGCGGTACAGGTGTGGAAGATGACGGGGCATTCATGATGTCTCTGTCTTTCTTCCCGCATTGCTTTTGTATTTGCTGTTATCGGGCAGCGACGTAGTAGAGGCAACATCCTTATTCCCCGCATTCTCCGCAGGATGCGATGTGTGCGCATGCCGTTTATACAGCTTATACACTGCATCAATAAGCGGTAGTAGGAGGAAACGGGCAATAACAAAGCAAATGGGAACAAGGACAAGAAGAGCAAGGAGCATCTGCCATCCCACAGGGAGATTAACAAACCATGATGCTGCATTGTTCATCCCATTGGAGAAACTGCTCACTCCTTGGCCTCCTTGTCTTTCTCTACCAATCGTGTGTGCTGCGTTCCTAGTATGTGCCCATTGCTTTTCTATTGTGTTTAGACCAGTCCACGCCGGCGCAATAATGGGGTGACGTCCTTATCGCGGCTCCGGAAATCCCGGTAGGCAGTCATGTAATCGATGGATCCGCCTCGCGACAAAATCATTTTGCGGAAACGCTGACCAGCCTCCGGAACAAGATCGCCCTGTTCATTGAACCAGTCCACCGTATCCGCATCCAGCACCTCTGACCACAGATAGCTGTAGTATCCCGCTGAATACCCATTGCTGAAAATATGCTGGTAGTAGCGCGTGCGGTAACGGGGGGCAATGCCTTCCACATGCAGCCCGGCGCGCTGTAGTGCTGCAGTTTCAAACGCGGCAACGTCTATATCCTCCCCGAGGGCACGTATTCCATCACGGGTGAGGGTGTGCCATGCCATGTCGATAATGCAGGCAGCCAGATATTCTACGGTGGCGAAGCCTTGCCCAAACTTTTGTGCCGCACGTACTTTCTCCACTAATTCTGGGGGAATTGTGTCCCCCGCTGCGTTAGTGGCGTAGACGGGAAGAGTGTCGTTGTGGAGGGCCCACATTTCGTTGAATTGGGAGGGGAATTCTACGAAATCTCGTGGCACATTGGTGCCGGAGAAGAGTGGGTAGATGACTTTGCTCAGCATGCCGTGGAGGGCGTGGCCGAATTCGTGGAAGAGGGTTTCTACTTCGTCGAGGGTGAGGAGGGTGTCTTCGCCTGCGGGTGCTGGTGTGAGGTTAAGGACGTTAATGACGATGGGTTTTTGGCCGAGGAGAGCATTCTGGTCAATGATGCTATTCATCCAGGCGCCGCCGCGTTTGGTGGGGCGGGTGAAGTAGTCGGTAAGGAGCAGCGCCAGTCCTTCGCCGGTGGTGGCGTCCGTTACTTCCCACACGTCTGTGTCGGGGGTATAGCCATGTAGATCATCGCGTTTCGTAATACGCAGTCCGTAGAGTATTTCGGCAGTTCGGAATACGCCCTGCTCAACCACATTGCGGAGGCGGAAGTAGGGTTTCAGTTCAGCACTGTCAAGAGAGTAGTGGGCGGCGCGAACTTTTTCGGCATAGTAGGGCCAATCGGCGGCGCTGAGCGTCGTACAGCCGTCTGCCTGCGCAACGGGGAGGAGCTCAGCACGTTCCCGTTCCGCATTACGCACAGCTGCGGGAGCGAGGTCGGTGAGAAGTTGCAAAGCCGCCTCTGGGGTGCGTGCTGTTTCATCCGAGATAACAAGCTCTGCGTGGGTGCGGTAGCCGAAAAGTTCCGCTTTTTCAGCCCGTAGTAACGCCATACGCTGCGCGATTGTTTCATTCTTCTGACCACCCCGCTGCAGTGATGCATCGTAGATGCGGGCTCGTACATCTGGGCGCGCTAGCTGTTCAAGGATTGGCTGTACAGTGGGCAGCCCTAGCGGGATGAGCCAGCCGTCCTTCCCTGCTGCCCGGGCAGTATCTGCGAAGAATGCTTTTTGGGACTCTTCTACCCCTTCCAGTTCTGCCTCATCGGTGATATGGACGGCGCGTGCCTGCGTGTCTTTAAGGAGAGTGTCCCCGAAGTCGGAGGATAGGCGGGAGAGTTCTGCGTTGATTTCTCTCACACGTGCCTGTGCGGCGGCGTCTAAGCCTGCTCCATGGCGGAGGAATAGTTCATGGTAGCGACGTACGAGAGCGCTTGTTTCTGCTTCTACATCCGCTAAAGGTATCTGTGTTTTCTCCGCTAGTGGAGCGAGGTCTCCGAGACTTTCCGAGAGGGAGTGAAAGACTGTATCAATGCGGGAGAAAAGGTCCGCATTCATGTACATGTCGTCTGTATGCTGCGCCAGTAGAGGGGATATCTCTCCTTCTATCCGTAGTCTCTCATCGGTAGCGTCTGCGCCTGCCACCGTATAGAAGTAGCCCACAACGCGGGAGAGATCCTGCCCGCTTTGTTCTAACGCAACCACAGTGTTCATTGCGGTGGGGGTGGTGGGATCATGCGCGATAGTGTCAATTTCGGCTTTATGGCGACGTAATGCTTCCTGCAATGCTGGCATAACATGCTCATCTCGTATTGCAGAGAAATCAGGCAATCCGTAAGGCAATGTTGAGGGAACGAGGAGAGGATTAACAGTAGCCACAGCACACCTTTCTACTGTGCACACCATAGAGTGCACGCCATACGGATAGACTGGCACGTCTATCCACAAGTTATTGGATGGTGGATTCTATCTTAGCGATTACAGAGTAACCTCGGTTTATGGCTGAAAACGACACCACTACCGATGCTTCCGCACCCAGTGAAGCATCTCCACTCCTTATCTCTACCCAATCAGGACTGGTACAAGGCCTTAACCGCGACCATGATGCGGTCTTTTATGGAATTCCCTACGCCGCCCCAGTTTCTGGAATTGCTCGTTTTGAAGCACCACAACCTCCCCACACGTGGGAAGGGGTCCGGGACTGTACAAAACCTGGCCCTACTGCACAAGATTTCCTCAGTAAGCACACTCCCACTATTCCGGAACCAGTACGTCGCGGCGCAGAAAAACTTAACCTCACTATCTATGCGCCCAAAGACACTCTTCCCCAGCCTGATCGCCTTACGCTGAAACATCCGCTTCCTGTTTTCGTGTGGATACACGGAGGAAGTTTCATTAAGGGCGAAAATGCCTGCAATTGGTGGGATGGTGGAAAATTCACTGCTGCTGGCGTCATCGTCGTCACCATTAACTATCGTCTTGACGCGGAAGGGTGGCTACCTCTTCCAGACGTTCCCCCTAACCGCGGCATGCTTGACCAAATCGCTGCCCTTACCTGGATTCAGCGCAATATTGCCGCTTTCGGCGGGGATCCGCAGCGAGTTACTATTGGCGGCCAATCAGCTGGTGGAACCAGCGTGTTCTGTCTTGCCTCTAATCCTGCTGCAGAGGGACTTTTCCAGCAAGTATTTGCATGCTCACCAGCTTTTATCCGTATTCCTGAAAATAATATGGCAAAAGCTGCCCACCGTATTTCGCGAGCTGCCCGGCGCGCTTTCCCCTTTGCCAAGTTCACTGCGGAAGCATTGTCCCAGTGGCCGATGGAAAAAATGGAGAAGCTCTCTCGCCGTATGCGCCGCACTAACCCATTGGGTCTCCCCTTCTACCCCGTTCAGGATAAGCTCACACAGCCTAAACCATTAACAATTTCTGCTGGTGAACAACCATTCCAAAAGTATCCCATGCTGATGGGTGCCACGTCTGAGGAATTTAACTCTGTTACTTTTGATGGTCTAAAGAAATTACTTACCCGCCTAGCCGTAGAGATTACTCTCTCTATTAGTGCAGTGACCCCACACCAGAAGAATGATGTTATTGCTGCTCACCATGATGACATCACGGAGGGACGAATAGGCGCAGTGATGACGGATACAATGATCCGCGCCACTATTGCCACCGCCGCCGAGAACCGTGTTCTTGACCAGCCTGCGGAAGAGTCCCACACCTGGGTGTATGACTATCGCTGGCCGGGCCGTAGGGGCGCCGCCCACTGCGCAGATATTCCCATGTGGTTTGGCACGTTAGGGGCCGACACTGCAGATCGTCAGGTAGGACCCGTCACCACCACGAACCCTGCTGATCCAACGGCGGCAGTACTGGAGGATGCTGCCGGGCAAACGACTGCAGACCTTATGCAAAGTGCGTTAACACACTTCATTAAGGAAGGTAACCCCGGGTGGCCCAGCTATAACGACCTCACCCGCATTTGCATGGTGTGGGATGAAAAACCCCACGCTGAAATGGACTGTTACAAGGACGCTCGGACAACCTGGGGTTTAAGTTAGTTTATTTCTTTTTCTTGTCGCTGTCGGAGTCGGCAGAAAGCGCGGCAATGAAGGCCTCCTGCGGGACATCTACCCGCCCGATGGTCTTCATGCGCTTTTTGCCTTCCTTCTGCTTTTCGAGCAGCTTACGCTTACGAGAAATGTCGCCGCCATAGCATTTCGCCAAAACGTCCTTACGGACGGCACGAATGTTTTCACGGGCAATGATGTGTGATCCAACAGCCGCCTGGATAGGCACTTCAAACTGCTGGCGGGGAATGAGGTTACGCAATTTCTTCGTCATCATATTGCCGTAGGTAGAGGCGTAGTCCTTATGGACGATGGCGGAGAATGCATCTACTGCCTCACCCTGCAGCAGAATATCTACCTTCACCAGGTCGGCTAATTGTTCCCCGTCCTCGTGGTAGTCCAGGGAGGCGTAGCCGCGTGTGCGGGACTTGAGAGAATCGAAGAAGTCGAAAATGATCTCTGCCAGCGGTAGGCGGTAGCGCAGTTCCACGCGGGTTTCCGAAAGGTAGTCCATTCCTTTCAACTCGCCGCGGTGAGATTGGCAGAGTTCCATAGTGGTGCCAACAAACTCACTGGGCACAATAATTGAGGATGCGACAACAGGTTCGTAAACTTCGCGTAGTTTCCCCTCCGGCCAGCTGGAGGGGTTAGTGACCTGGTGTTCAGTACCATCTTCCATAATGACCCGGTAGTGCACGTTGGGTGTGGTGGAGATAAGATCCAGGCCAAATTCGCGTTGCAGTCGATCGCGTGTGATCTCCATGTGGAGAAGCCCCAGGAATCCACAGCGGAAGCCGAAGCCCAATGCCACAGATGTTTCCGGCTCGTAGGTGAGGGCCGCATCGTTGAGCTGTAGTTTGTCGAGGGCGTCGCGCAGATCGGGATAGTCAGAGGCATCAATGGGATAGAGACCCGAGTACACCATTGGCCGCGGCTCCTCATAGCCGGCTAGTGGTTCCTCCGCACCATCTTTAAAGGTGGTGACGGTATCACCCACTTTTGATTGACGTACGTCTTTTACACCCGTGATAAGGTAGCCGACTTCGCCAGCGCCTAACCCCTCCGTAGGTTTGGGTTCTGGGGAGATGATGCCAACTTCTAGTAGTTCGTGGACGGCGCCGGTGGACATCATCCGAATTTTTGTGCGGGGACGGATTTCTCCATCCATGACGCGAATATAGGTGACGACACCGCGGTAAATGTCATAGACAGAGTCGAAGATGAGTGCCCGAGTGGGGTTACTGGAACTTCCGGTGGGTGCGGGGACTTTTTCCGCAATAACGTCCATAAGTTTTTCCACACCCACGCCAGATTTGGCGGATACCTGAATGACGTCGGAGGGATCACAGCCGATAATTTGGGCGATCTCGCGTGCGTAGCGTTCTGGATCGGCGGCGGGGAGGTCAATTTTGTTGAGGACGGGAATGATCTCCAGGTCCTTATCGATTGCCATGTAGAGGTTGGCGAGGGTTTGTGCCTCAATGCCTTGCGCCGCATCTACTAGCAGTACGGCACCTTCACAGGCTTCCAGAGCGCGGGAGACTTCATAGGTAAAGTCGACGTGGCCGGGGGTGTCGATGAGGTGCATAACAATTTCTTGACCCGCACATGCACCAGTTTTTGGCACCCAGGGAATGCGCACGTTTTGCGCTTTAATAGTGATGCCGCGTTCGCGTTCAATGTCCATACGATCCAGGTATTGATCACGCATTTCTCGCTGGTTGACGACGTCAGTAATCTGCAGCATGCGGTCGGCCAGAGTGGACTTGCCGTGGTCAATATGCGCAATGATGCAGAAGTTACGAATCCGGGAGGGATCGGTGAATGTCGTCTCCGCGAAGTGCTCCATAGAGGCTTTCAAACCTTTCGGACAATATCGGACAATAGAGGTCATCGACCTCGTTGATAAACAGGATCCCTTCTAGTCTCTCACGAAGGCGGACTTTCTGGAATTTTATGTGCTCTAGCAGGAGAAAATAGTGGCGCGGTACGCTGGAGGTTATGAGCACAGCTGGAAAAGGCGGTCGTCGCCTGGTAAAAAAGCTAATCCACACTGCTAAAAAAGTGGTTACTGATCCCACCACACGGCAGTTTGTGGGACAAGCCGCGCAAGCTGCGCAAGCCGCCCAGAAAGCCTTTTATAGTTTTAGCAACGACTATCACAACCGGCAGATTAGCCGTAGTGGGGGACGCCCCACCACCCGTCACGCGAAAAGTACCTCCACTGTCTCCCGAAAAATTGTCTATAGTCCAGATCTTGACGGCAAAGCTGATCCTGGTGAAATTGTGTGGACGTGGGTGGAGTTCGAAGACAACGCCCAAGAAGGCAAAGACCGCCCCGTATTAGTGGTAGGACGCGACAATACCGTTCTTTTGGGACTCATGCTCTCATCCAAGAGCTACCATCATGACGACAATAATTGGCAGTATCTTGGGACAGGGTCGTGGGATAGCCATCACCGAGATAGTTACGTGCGTCTTGATCGCGTTCTTGAAGTTCCCGAGAAGGGTATTCGCCGTGAAGGGGCAATTCTTGACAGAGATCGTTTTGAGAAAGTGGCGCAACGACTCCGCACTGAATACGGCTGGACGTAAAGTATCTGTGCACTGTATATAAGTAACTGCGCATAACTAAAACGTTTTGAGTGGTATCAGTATCTTTGCTATGCTGAACATTCGGTGATTGCGTTTAGCGCACCCGGTGAGCGTCCTGTACTTTTCTGTACGAATACTGCCGAGTGAGATGCCCCGGGGCAACGCGCCGCAGTCAAATAAGCATTGAATCCAGAACATAACAACTTACAGAGGTTTCCACGTGGCAAACATCAAGTCCCAGAAGAAGAGGATCCGCACTAACGAGCGCGCCCGTCTTCGTAATCAGGCCATCAAGTCTGCTCTGCGTACTGATATCCGCTCCTTCCGTGAGGCAGCTGAAGCTGGCGACAAGGACAAGGCCACTGAGGCTCTGCGCGCCGCCAGCCGCTCTCTCGATAAGGCAGTAAGCAAGGGCGTTATTCACAAGAACCAGGCAGCTAACAAGAAGTCTGCCATGGCTCATAAAACTAACAGTCTCTAAGGCTTTTAAAGACTTAACAAGTACTAACGCGGCCTAATAAAAACTAGCTATGGGCTAGTTAAGAGTTAGCCGGAAGTTAGCGCTGTAGTGAAAGTAACACTGCAGTAAAAGCGCCAGTTTGGTTTATCCAGCTGGCGCTTTTCTGTATATCTATACTGCACTGGCGTACGTGACGACCACTCGTGTGCATAACTAGTAGTCTGCATAACTACTAGTTTTTGACTGGCTACTAGCCTTGCCGAGATATTAACGTACAAGCTGGGATATTTCCCGGACGGCTTTCTCTAAGGCATACTCAGCATCGGCCGATTGGCCTTTCACAGCCCCATTAAGCTCTGTCGCAATGTGCATTGCGCGGGCTAACCGTGCCGGATCCCACTTTCGTAGTTGCTTCTGAATTTTCTTAATCTTCCAGGGGGGCATTCCTAAAGTTTTGGCGGAAGAAAATGGGTCGACTCTTCCCATATCAGAAATCCGGGCCATGCCAAGAAGTGAATCACCCAGTGCATCCGCAATAGGCACTGGGTGAAGGCCGCCTACTAGTGCCCAGCGCAGCGATGCCAAAGCAGCGGCGGTGTTACCGGCGATAGTCTCGTCAGCAACCTGGAAACCTGTTACTCCGGCGATACCGGCGTAGTAGCGTCGTACCGCGGCGGGATCAACTCGACCACCGGTATCTGCAACAAGCTGGCTCACCGCGGAGGCAAGCTCCCGCAGATCCCCACCGATAGCATCAAGTAACGCATGTACGGTGTCCCTACTTGGTCGCACTCCCAGGTTGCGGAATTCGTTGACGACGAAGTCTTCGCGTTCGCTAAATTTTGTTAGTTTGGGGCATTCGGTAACATCTGCTCCCGCATTCTTGAGAATCTTGACGAGGTTCTTCGCACGCCCTCCCCCACTGTGTATAACAATCAGTACAACACCCGGCGCAGGTTCCTTCACTGCCTGTTCAATAGTGCTGACGGCTTCTTTACCAGCTTCCCCGGCGGCTGCCAGAATAACGACACGATCCTCGGCAAACAGTGAGGGGCTGAGCAGTTCACTAATTTCTGAGGGTGTTACGTCCCCCGCGCGGAGTTTTGTGATGGGGAGTTCCTCCGGGTTGCTCTGCATAGTAGACCGAACGGCACGGATAATGCTGGAGGTTGCTCGGTCGATCAGGAATTCTTCGTCACCGAGGATAAGCTGCAGAGGATTCACTCTTCTATCTTGCCATGTTGGTCTGACAAATTTTATTGGTGGGTGTTACTGTCGCAACGGTTCCTAGGGGTATCTCCACAATGGGAGTCCCTTGCGGGGTAAAGGAGATAGTTGGAGACATCCCCTCCTGCCTATTGTATTTGCCTGCTGAGCGCGCATGGGATCGTGGCGCAAAAGGATGTTCTTGCGTACTAGCTACATGAACAAACAGGGGGTTTCCTGGGGCGTGCGCAATGTTCTCAAGATGAGGAAGACTGGCGGCTGTTAGTTTCTCCTTCACTACTATGACAGTTCGTGCACTGTGAGGGCTTTGTTGTGAGTGTGCAGAAGTATGCGGCGTCGCTAGAGCTGCATGCAGTACACCATTCTTTTCCACGTTAAGTGTGACAGCACCGTCTTGTACTCTGCACTGGGTAAGACGGTGATAGGTACAGCCAGCATGAATTCCTGTAGCAATAAGTGCGAGAGTAACCATACCTGCTATGAAAATTCTTCCCCTTCGTGAGGAGAAGGAGAGCACTATTGTGGCGATAAGAGCCACCGCTACGAATGCGGGTACCGCCGGAGAAATCTGAAAAATATCGTGTGACGCAAGATCAATCTGCGCCCATGGGGAACTCCCCAGCAAGACCCCAATTTTTTCTACCCACCAGAGAAGAGGAATAGACGGTATTACCACTAATCCGCCTAGTAGTGGACAGACCACGCACACAACTACTCCCACTAGCCCCATTGCGGTAATAAAAGGGACGACGGGGGCCACAAGAATGTTGGCGAGAATGCCGAAAGTGCTGGCAGTACCAAAAAAGTAGAGGCTTACCGGCATGGTGGACACTGATGCCACTACTGTTACCGCCAGTGTATCGGATATAACAGCGGGTACTTTTAGCGCATGTAAACAGTGAGAAAGTTGTGGTGCTCCCCAGATAAGTGCCGCAGTTGCCACTACGGACAAGGCGAAACCGGGACTTACCGCAAAACTGGGAGAGAGTATAAGAAGCGTCATAATCCCGGCGCCGAGGGCGGGGAAGGCGGAACTGCGCCCACCTTTCCAGAGCGCCAGCACACCCACTGCCCCACTGATTGTGGCCCGTAGGACTGCTGGTTCCGGGCCGACGAGTGCCGCAAAAAGTATGAGAAGCAGTGCACTCACTATACTTTTTCGGCGCGGGGAGGAATGTCGCAGAAATATGCCTGCTAATAGCAGTACATAGCTAACGTTGGCGCCGCTCACGGCGGTGAGATGGGTGAGGCCGCTAGCTCGATAATTGTCTTTATACTCGGGGCTAAGCCCGGATGTGTCACCAATACTCATGCCTCGCGCAAGCGCATGCAGACTGGGGGTAAGAC
This sequence comes from Lawsonella sp., assembly GCF_011525565.1. NCBI lineage: Bacteria > Bacillati > Actinomycetota > Actinomycetes > Mycobacteriales > Lawsonellaceae > Lawsonella > Lawsonella sp. The sequence continues at coordinate 37,010 of NZ_WVRS01000003.1, read as the reverse complement.
CGGTAGCGTCAGCGTGTGTCAGGGCTTCTTCCCACTTTCGGGACTCGTATGCAGAAAAAGCCCATATTCCGTGGGGTGGTTGGGATTCCCGAAGGTAAATAGCCCGCCACTCCCCTTGCGTGAAATGATTTTCTGGCCGTTGATCAAGCTTCATAACTGCTGTTATGCGCTGTCCCAAAACAAGATTATCCCATTGCTGCCCCTTCGCGTACACTGTCATGTCCCCATAAGCTGTGCGTACAGTTAGGTAGGTACCGGTAAGACCATGCTGGGGTTTACTAGCAATGCGTCCTGTTACCGTATGGGCGGTAGCTGCAGATTTTCCAGATGTTAAGGACGTCAAAGTACTCTGATCGCTCATGATGAGCCGCGGCAGTAGCGAAATACCACTGCAGAGAACTGCTACTACACAGGCCAGAAGAAGACGATTTCGATGCTCTCTACGAATAAAAATGACCACACAAATGAGGGCACCAATAAGAACACCGCTAACGCTTCGGTACCCTCCGTAAGCCCCAATAATATCCACGGCCCATATACAGAGTGCAGGAAGTACTAACCGCACGTCATGGACCCGGTCCCCATGGTGATATATGCCATCTACTTGTTGCTGACGGGGCGGACATGACCGTGCTGGGTCTAACTGCACTGGGTCTAANTGCACTGGGTCTAACTGTGGTGAATATGACGATGGTGAAGATGACAACGCTTGGCTAAACGGTGGCATGTCCACGAATTTTTGCGAGTTTACCCTGCCCTATACCATCGACAGCAGTTAATTCCTCCACACTGGAAAATGCGCCATTAGCAGTGCGGTACTCAACAATGGACTGGGCGGTTGCAGGCCCCACCCCCGGCAATTCCTCTAACTGTGTGAGGGACGCCGTGTTGATGTTAACGAGCCCACCCGACGATACGCCCGGCGCGCCTCCGGTAACTTTCTTACCCCCAGAAGATAAACCCGTGTCCGTACCTGTATCCGTACCCGCATTGACTGTCGTTGTGAGTGTGATGGTGCTGGGTGTGAATGAGGACATTCCGTCAAAATGCGTATCCCCATTAGTATCGTCGGAGGTGAGAGCACGTTGTTCTATGGGGGATTGTCCGTTAGCGTGCAGTATCCAGTAGTTGGCGATGACGCTCACGGTGGAAATTCCGACAAGGATAGTCATGGCGACGATAAAACCGCGCAGTTGTAGCGATGTCATAGTGGTCCACCAGCGACTAGCCCGCTGCACAATAGATGGTTTACGACGATGCTCGTCCGCCACTGTGCTGGCCACAGTACCAGCCACTGTGCTGGCCACTGTACCGGCCACGGTATTCGCCCCTGTATTGGCAGTGGTAGGAGGTGGGGGCGTTTCCTGGTCTAGCTGCGGGTAGTCTTCGTCCCATCCACTGTGTGCCCATGAGTCAGCATTGGGTGGATAGATACTGATGGGAGAACGCTGCTGCATAACTCCCAGCGTAGAAAAAGCATGACGTGCATCAGCGATAATTTCTGCTATCTACTTGCGTTATCCCCATCTTCGGGAAGATGTGGACAAATACACCGCGGAGACACTACGCCATAGGAAAAACCGAAAAACCTAGAAAGCGTCGCTTCCTAAATGGGTTGTAGAGTTCCAGACATCCACCCGCCACTGGTAGCCGGGTTGGATGGGTGGTATGGCGGGAATCCGCGGACCCGCAGCAGCTGGGTGTGCATCAAGATCAGCCTCTACAAAATACTGTGGCCATTCCGTGAATTGCGACCAGGAAGTATTCCCCAATGCGGAAAAAGCTGCATAGTTTTGCAGGGGTGAGTCTATAAGGGCGGCAGCTAAGGCCAGGAATGTTCCACCATGGGCGACGAGAAGTACCGGACGTTCGTCTTCTCCCCAGGAAGTGAGATCGCGGTGGAGATCTCTCACCACATCCATGGCGCGCCGGGCAACCTCAAGACGATTCTCTCCACCCGGCGGGGCGTATGTGGGGTCAGAACGCCATTTAGGACGATCACCAGGCCAGTGATCTTCCACTTCTTGCTGATCGAGTCCCGTCCACTCCCCCATGTCGGTTTCTCGCAGGCGCGTATCAAGATGGACGGGAACATCGCACAGGTCGCTGACAGCTTGTGCGGTGTGTACTGCTCGTTGCGCGTCCGAACTGATAATGGCAAGAGGATTTTTACGGGCCAAGACGGGGGCAACACGATCAGCTTGCGCACGCCCGCGCTCAGAGAGAGCCACATCAAGATGGCCTTGCATGCGGCGAGCCCGGTTGAATTCTGTTTCTCCGTGCCGCAGCAGAATAAGGTGACGAAGGGGCATTATCCCGCAGTTATCCTTCGACCGGTTGGGACTCCGTATTGTCTTCGTTAACGGATGTCCAGGAGATTTCGGGGCAGTCTTTCCAGAGGGAATCGAGGCCGTAGAATTCGCGCTCATCGGCATGTTGTACATGCACGATAACGTCAACGTAGTCGAGGAGAACCCAGCGGCCTTCTTTTCCGCCTTCCCGGCGTACTGGTTTTATCTTTTTTGTGAGAAGTGCCTCTTCAACTCCGTCAACAATGGCGTTTACTTGCCGCTCATTGTCGGCAGATGCGATAACGAAACAGTCAGTAATGGCAAGACGTTCGGAAACGTCCACAATGCGGATATTATCGGCTTTTTTACTGTCTGCGGCTTGTGCCGCCCACGTAGCAATTTCGATTGCGCTAGCAGAGGCTGTCACACATTCTCCTTCGAACGATCAGTTATAAGCATCGGGGGGCATAGGGACGGGGGCTGTAGCGACGGCAGTACCATCGACGCGATAAGACTCATGCGGCCGGTAGAGGTTGCGTTTTGCAATGTACTGGACGACACCATCGGGTACGAGATACCACACGGGCATTCCTTCTTCAGTACGACGCCGACATTCTGTCGACGAGATGGCCAAAGCGGGAATTTCGAGGAGGGTAACGCGGCCTTCGGGAAGGCGTTGCTGCAGCTCCTCACTAATAGTGTAGCCGGGGCGTGTAACCCCAACGAAGTGCGCCATGCTGAAAAGCTGTTTCCAGTTCTGCCATGTCACAATCTTGGAGAGTGCGTCTGCCCCGGTGATGAAATAAAGCTCACTGTTGGGGTGCTGCGATTGTATATCGCGCAGGGTGTCAATGGTGTAGGTTGGTCCCTGCCTGTCTAGGTCGCATCTGCTGACGGAGAAGCGTGGGTTAGAGGCGGTAGCGATGACGGTCATCAGGTAGCGGTCTTCGCCGGAGCTCACTCTGCGGCCGTGTTTTTGCCAGGGTTCGCCGGTGGGGACGAAAACGACGTCATCGAGTTCGAACCGGGCCGCTACTTCGCTGGCTGCTACCAGGTGGCCATGGTGAATGGGGTCGAAGGTGCCGCCCATAATGCCCAAACGGTTAGTTTTTTGGTGCGGTGTGTTATCTATCATGGTGTCCGTTGTCCCTAGGGTCGAGTTTGCCCGGTGCCCCAAATAACCCATTTGGCGCTGGTGAGTTCGGGGAGCGCCATGGGGCCACGAGCATGCAGTTTTTGGGTGGAGATACCCATCTCTGCCCCCATACCGAATTGTTCGCCATCGGTAAAAGCTGTGGAGGTATTGACGTATACTGCGGCAGCGTTCACTCTGTCCGTAAACTCTTGCGCGGCAGCAACATTAGTGGTGATGATGGCTTCGGAGTGGCCTGATCCCCATGTGTTGATGTGGTTAATGGCCTCGTCTAAGCCATCAACTACTTTGAGGGCAATATCCATGCTGAGGTATTCCGTTCCCCAGTCTTTATCTGTGGCGGGCACAAGTCCGGGTAGATCGCCGTGGACGGTCACTCCGGCAGTGCCTAAGGCCTCCAGAATAGTGTGGAGTGCCTGGTCCCCTAGTCTTTTATCAACAAGCACAGTTTCTGTGGCGTTACAGACGGAGCAGCGGCGGGTTTTCCCATTGAGCATGCAGGCAATGCCCATATTCAGATCCGCATCGGCATGCAGGTAGATGTGGCAGTTACCCGTGCCAGTTTCGATGGTGGGCACGGTGGCGTTACGAATAACAGCATTGATGAGGTTCGCCCCGCCGCGTGGAATAACAACGTCCACTAATCCGCGTGCTTGAATAAGGTGTGTGACAGTATCGTGTGATTCTGAGCTGATGAGTTGCACACCGTCAGCGGGGGCACCGCAGGAAGCGAGCACGTCGCGGAGAATACTCACCAGTGCAGTATTGGAGTGCCTGGCGGACTTGGATCCACGCAGAATGACTGCGTTACCGGATTTCAGTGCTAGGCCGAAGGCGTCCACGGTGACGTTGGGTCGTGCTTCGTAGACAATGCCGATGACGCCCAGAGGGACACGTACTTGCCGCAGTTTGAGGCCATTTTCTAGAGTGCGGCCACGGATAACCTCACCGATAGGGTCGGGTAGGTCTGCTACTTGTGTTAATCCCCCGGCGATGCCGTCGATGCGGGCGGAGTCGAGGGCAAGTCGATCGATCATCGCGTCCGATGTTCCCCGGCTGCGTGCGTCGTCGATGTCCTTCTGATTCGCTGCAAGAATCTCATCCGCGCGTTCGTGCAGGGCAGCGGCAGCAGTACGCAGAATGGTGTTTTTCTGGCTGGTTGTCAGAAGACCGATTGTGCGGGAAGCGTCTTTAGAGCGGCGTGCTGCGGCAAGAATGTTCTCACGCAGGGCATCAGTTGAGGTCATGTGTCTAGCCTACCGTTACCTCATACAGAACTGGTGCAGAATACTGGCTTATGGCCGATACTGTCTAACTTATCTCCGATGCCGGCCAGGATTATTGACAGGAGCACTCTGCTCTACAACGTTACTTTCACGGGGCTGATGCGGAACTGCTAACCATGTTGCGATTGCGTTCGTGAGGGGGAATGACAGCGCTAAAGTAATTGCGCCCACCATTGATCGCAGCATTTCCACAGCGATAACCTCCCCGTTTAATACTTCCCACATACCTCGTGATGATTGCTGTATGAGGAGAAGGAGGGGAAGTACGGAGCCGGTATAGGCCAGTACCAGGGTATACAGCATAGAGGATATGTGGTCTCGTCCTACCCGCATTGCGCCGCTAAAAATACGACGTGCAGAAGCACGGGGATCTATTTCAGCGAGTTCATACACAGTAGCTGCTTGGCTAATTGTGACATCGTTCAGGACACCAATAGTGCCAATAATAAAACCAGCGATGACCAGTCCCACAACGGGAAGCTGCCCCATGTACATCTGCATAGTGACATTTTGTTCTTCGGACATACCCGTAATATGTGTCGTCTGCACCGCTAATTGGCTCATGGCGACCGCAATAAGGAGGGATATAAGCGTTCCAAGGAGCGCTGACGCAGTTTTCCAGCTGAACCCGTGAACGAAGAACATGACAAGGAAAAGCGCTAAAGCCGACCCCACTACTGCGGTAATGATGACGGGTCGCCCCGATAGGATAGCGGGGAGTATCCACAGCACGACGACATATAATGTCACAACTACGCCAATAACTGCGCGGAGGCCCTTCCACGCGCCTGCGAGTACGACGCAGAGCACTGTTACACCCAGCCAGAGAGCAAGTGGGACACGCCTGTCCATATCTTCAAAAACATAGCGTGTTTTACCGTCAGTATCTTCTTGGGCCATGCGGATAGCATCGCCCTTTTTCACCATGATGGAATTGCCCACTACCCGATTGTTGAGGATGACGAATTGGGAGGCGTTCTTGCCACTGCGAATATCGACGACCACGGCTGGACATTGGCCTTTTACGTTACCGCGTGCAGCGGTGGATAATGACCCTTCCGGAAAGTGTAGTTGGGCATCCATGGGATGCCCAAAGAGGGTACTGTTGCAGTCCATGTACCCTTCTTCAAGGACTTTTCCGTAGACCAAATTATCGTTCATACCCATGGACTGTTTGAGGGTGCTGTCAACAGCCATGGATGTGCCCGAAGGCCACAGGAGAACTACGCCTATCAGAGTAGCGATGCCGAAGAGCACTAGAATACTAGCGACAGTTTTTTCAGCAGCGGTCTTTAGGCGTAGTTTTCCCATGGTAAAGGTACCTGCCCATCAAGTGAAGAGATTAGGGTACCCATCATTCTATCTACTAAGCGAGAGCAGACATATCCTTCTTTACCGTGAAGCAGCGATCCTGCATGCGGCTTACAGTGTATTCACCATAGAACCCGAAGGACTTGTCGTAGCGATTGAAAGCAGTCTGCGCCAAGGCTTGCGCGGTGGGGGTCCGGTGGAAGGTTACCGTGTAGCCATCCTCGTAGAAATCCATGAGGGTGAAGCCGCCGGGGAAGGGTGTCGTGGCGCAGAACTGGGCGAACTGCGGACCACCCGGCAGATCAGGGGCATCGCGGTGAGCACGGTGTGTATGGCCAGCCGCCATAAAGAACACGCCCGGCGCCTTCTGGAAAAGACGCTGCAACCGCATAGAGTCCTTCTTGTTGTAGATGAAGGGGCGTTGCCCTGCGTTGGTGAGGGCGGCTTCTTCCGTCACCGGGAAGTGCGACAACACCAAAGTAGGACGATGCGGATCGGACAGCAGAATCTTTTCGATGCTGCGGTAGTTGGCTTCGGTTAGTTCGCCGGAGTCTTTACCGGGGTGTGAACCGTCAACTCCAACAATGCGCAGTTTCTTATCCAGAACGGACCAGGTGGTTTGTAGCTTGTGCTTCGGAAAGACAGCTTGGAAGGGGTCAAAAACGGAATGGTTCAGGTCGTAACCTTTCATTCCGTAGCCATCGTGATTACCGCGAACCAGGAAGTAATCCTTCTGGTAGCCACCGAACGTATCCATGAGTGCGCGCAGGCGTTTAGCTTCATCATGTTTACCGTGGTCACAGAGGTCACCATTGACGTAGATGCGAGAAAGGTTGCGGTGCTTCACTTCGTGAAGAAGTGAAGAGATCATTGCTTCAGACCAAGAACAATCGGTGACGCCCTTACCTTCCATACCCAGGTGAATATCGTTGGCAACGGCCACAGTTTGAATGTAGCGGCCAGTGGGTTGCGGAATAGTTGACACGATGCCGGTTACTTCTGGTTCATTGAAGATATTGGTGAACCACAGGCCGGCTTCTGCTTTCTTTCCCAGAGAGCGGCACTCGAAATGGTAGCGGGTGTCTGGTTTTAGTCCCTGGATGGTGACGTAGTGGAAGCCAGTTTTCGAGTAGGAGCGGTGCACGCATCGCAATGGTTCCCGGGTATCGGCTGGTGCTAGCCAGACTTCCCCATCGGAGGCGACGCGATCATTGGGGTGGAGATGTGTAGAGTGAGGATTTTTGAACGTAGTCCAGCTGAACACCAGACTGGTGGGAGTGGCGGTGATGACTTCAAGATCGGTAACGACAACGTCCCTACTGGTGTTAGCAGCGGGGGCAGCGGGTAGCGGGGTTGCTACCGGACTAGCAGCAGAGGCGCGCGGTCCAGTGAGGACGGCAGCAGCCCCAACACCCATTGCAGCGGTTCCGGCGAGGAAGGAGCGACGGGTGATATCACGATTATTCAGTGAGTTCTCGTTCATACCTGGATACGGTAAACGATGGCTTTAACATTGCTTTAACTGTTTGGTGGCATTGTCATTGAAGGTAAGTGAACTTTTCATAACTATTCACTTATATATAGAAAATTTAGTTTTTTGGCAAGAAAAACAAGAAGTAAGCCGATACTGCTAACGCAATGCTGACATATCCCGCTTCACGGTATAGCAACGATCACACATACGCGAGATCGTGTACTCCCCATAGCAGCCATACGCCTTGTCGTAACGATTGAAAGCCGTCTGTGCCAGCGCCTGCGCAGCTGGAGTGCGGTGGAACGTCACCGTATAACCACCCTCATAAATATCCATAAGGGTGAAGCCTCCCGGGAACGGTGTCGTAGCACAGAACTGGGCAAACTGCGGACCGCCCGGTAGGTCAGGAGCATCGCGGTGAGCGCGGTGCGTATGGCCAGCCGCCATAAAGAACACGCCCGGCGCCTTCTGGAAAAGACGCTGCAACCGCATAGAATCCTTCTTGTTATAGATGAAGCGCCGCTGCCCCACATTGGTAAGGGCGGCTTCTTCCGTCACCGGGAAGTGCGACAACACCAAAGTAGGACGATGCGGATCGGACAACAGAATCTTTTCGACACTGCGGAAGTTCTCATCTGTGAGTGATCCAGAGTGGCAGCTTGGCGTGGAGCCGTCAATTCCTACTACGCGAAGTTTCCCGTCATGAACGGACCAGCTAGTCTGCATCTTATGTTTGGGGAAGACAGCGTGAATGGGGTCAAAGTCTGACATGGTTTTCATGTCATATCCTTCATGGTTACCCCGCACAAGGAAGTAGTCTTTGTGGTATTTGCCGAATGTATTGAGCATTCCCCGTAGTTTCTTCGCTTCTTCTAGAGTGCCGTGGTCACATAGATCACCATTGATATAGATACGGGAGAGATTGCGGCGTTTAATCTCCTGCAGCATAGACATAATCATCACTTCGGACCAAGGAGCCTCCGTGATACCTGCGCCTTCCATACCCAGGTGAATATCGTTGGCAACGGCCACAGTTTGAATATAACGACCTGTGGGTTGCGGAATTGTTGACACAACACCGGTTACTTCTGGTTCTAGGAAAACTTGTGTAAACCAGAAACCCGGTGTTGCTTTCTTCCCCAAAGAACGGCATTCATAGCGGTAGCGAGTATTGGGTTTCAAGCCTTGGATGGTGACGTAGTGGAATCCGGTTTTCGAGTAGGAGCGGTGCACGCATCGCAATGGTTCTTTACTATCGGCGGGAGCTAGCCAGACTTCCCCATCGGAGGCGACACGATCATTGGGATAGAGATGATGAGTATGGGGAGTTTTAAAAGTACTCCAGGCGAATACCAGACTAGTTGTTGTCGCAGTGAGAACTTCAAGATCGCTAACAACAGTGGTGACATCTGGGGTGGCAGTCGGTGCCGCAGGTAACGGGGTTATTACTGGGCTAGCTGCGGAGGCACGCGGTCCAGTAAGAACGGTAGCTGCACCGAGACCTAACGCCGCGCTTCCCGCAAGAAAAGAGCGCCGTGTAAACATCTGGTGAGAAAGAGTATGGTCAGCCGGAGTATTTTCTCTCATACCAGGCAGGGTATCCACTTGCTTTAACGTTCATGAAACCGCATAGTAAGCACGATATTTATGCCAAGTAAACTTTACATAACTAATTAATAGACAAACTGATAGATACAAAGTCCGTCACCTTCTCATGACATGCACATAGCAAGCAGAGGGGAAGATGACGGACTTATCAAACGATCTAGTACTAGCCAGTATTAACTAACAGTACTAATTAACGCAGTGCGGACATATCGCGCTTTACGGTGAAGCAACGATCTTTCATACGCGAGATGGTGTACTCACCGTAGAAGCCTGCAGATTCCTTGTGGCGGTTGTAGGCAATCTGCTGAAGTGCCTGCCCGGTAGCTGCACGGTGGAAAGTTACTGTGTAGCCGCCTTCATAAATATCCATGAGGGTAAAGCCACCTGGGTAGGGGGTGCTAGCACAGAACTGGGCGAACTGCGGACCGCCCGGTAGATCGGCAGCGTCACGGTGGGCACGGTGTGTGTGGCCAGCCGCCATAAAGAACACGCCCGGCGCCTTCTGGAAGATACGCTGCAACCGCATAGAGTCCTTCTTATCGAGAATGAAGGGGCGTTGACCAGCGTTAGTGAGGGCGGCTTCTTCGGTGACGGGGTGGTGCGCCATGACGAACGTGGGGCGGTTGGGATCTTGCATAAGGATGCGTTCGATCTCCTGGAACTGCTTGTCCGTAATAACGCCGGCATTGTTCATGGTGCGGGAGGAGTCGATACCGAGAACACGGAGTTTACCGTAGTTCATTGTCCAGCAGGTCTGGAGCTTATGCTGTGGGAATACCTTCTGGATGGGATCAAAGGAGTGTGGTCCAGCGGGCATACCAAAGCCATCGTGGTTACCACGAACCATGTAGTAGTCTTTTTGGTATTCACCGAATGCAGACAGCAGACGCTTAAGTGTCTGTGCTTCTTCCAGCTTGCCGTGGTCACACAGGTCTCCGTTGATGAAGACGTGTGGAATTCCGCGGCGTTTTATTTCTGCGAGCATGCTGGACACCATGATTTCGGGCCATGGTGTGGAGTTGATGGACTTGCCAGACATGCCAATGTGGATGTCATTGGCGACGGCTACGGTCTGAATGTATTTGCCGGTTGGTCGTTCGATTGTTGAGACGACACCAGTTACTTCTGGTTCATCGAAAACCTGGGTGAACCAGAAGCCAGGATCAGCCTTTTTGCCGAAGGAGCGGCATTCAAAACGGTACTCAGTGTTGGGCTTTAAGCCACAAACAGTGACATAGTGGAAACCTGTTGTGGAGTAACCCTTATGGACGCAACGGAGAGGTTCCTTGGTATTGTTGCGCCCTAGCCATACCTCACAATCGGAGGCTACACGCTCGGCAATAACGTGATCCGTGTGAGGTTCTTTGAAAGTGGACCAGGAGAACGTGATGCTGGTGGGAGTTGCTGTCATAACTTCCAGGTCGGAGACAACTACTTTATCTCCAGACTTTGCTTTGGGAGCATTGGGCAAGACAGCGTCGTTGACTGTTGCTGCAGAAGCCTGCGGGCCGGACAGTGCGAGGGCAGAGGCTACCCCGATACCGAGGGCAGCTGAACCGGTCAAGAATGATCGGCGGGTAATCGGGGAATTGATAGTTTCGCTCATACCCATGAAATTATCGTATCTGTCTACAGTGTGTATAAGTGATAGTAAGCAAGTCACATACTTTTCACGCGTTTAAATAATTTCAGTAACCAGTACGTCGTTAAAAATTCACTTATGACTTATGTAGGCCTACATCACAACAAAATCATCCGCATGGATCACAGGAGCATGCAATTCCCGCGGCAGCTCTGCTGTACTCATTCGATAGAGAAACTCCATTTCAGCAGCAGCATAAGCAACAATCCCACGCCCAACAAGCTCACCTGCGCGAGTACGCACCTCCACAACGTCTCCGCCGTGAAAATCCCCCTCCCCCGTCACGACACCAGCCGCCAATAAGCTACGACGATGGCGCACGGCATCTGCCGCCCCCTCATCAATGGTCAACACACCCGCATTATCCGCAGAGTAGCGTACCCAAAACTTTTTAGCAGTCATCCGCTTCGGACGGGCTGCAAAAACAGTCCCCACGGAAGCATCACACAGTGCTTCCTCTGCAGCATCGGACGACGCCAGCAGAACCGGTACACCAGCGTCGGCGGCAAGAAGTGCAGACGACAGTTTAGACGCCATCCCCCCAGTACCTAATGCTCCCCCATCGCCTGCTTCCACTCCCTCAATAGCTGCTGGATGGGCTACTTCAGGAATAAAAACAGCATTTCCCTGGCGGGGATCAGAATCGTAGAGACCATCCACATCCGACAACAGTACAAGCGCATCGGCAGACACTAAATGTGCCACAAGAGCCGCTAGTCGGTCATTGTCACCAAAACGAATTTCATCCGTGGCAACCGTATCGTTCTCATTAATGATGGGAACAGCATGCAAGAGACGCAGACGATCTAGCGTATTCTGTGCATTCCGCGCCCGATCTCGCTTCCCTAAATCACTCGCAGTGAGTAATACCTGTGCCGCAGTTCTTTCATACCTACTAAAAGACTCCCCCACGCCTTCGCCAATTCAATCTGCCCAACTGCGGCAGCAGCCTGCTTAGTGGCAATATCGCGGGGTCGCTTGTGCAATTCGAGTGGCGTTATGCCGGCGGAAATAGCTCCAGAGGACACCACAAAAACATCTGATCCGGCAGCCATGCGCTGTTCTAACGCAGTCGTTAACGTGTCGAGTTTTTCCCGATCAAGTCCCCCGCCTGCATGTGAAATTGACGATGAGCCAATCTTCACAACAAGACGACGCGCTGTCCGCACAGCCTTCCGCGCCGCCGACTGCTCCGACAATCGCTTGGCAGAGTGTTCTTCTGAATATGAGCCAGACATTTGCTACCAGGTACTTTCGTCATTCATATCGGAGTCTTCATCCGCCAAACCATGGCGAATACGCTTAGCGTGACGACGCTCCTTCGCACTGACTCGATTATTCTGGTCCAGGCGTACATCTGTGCCGCGCCCAGTAGGTGTCATATCAACACCTGCCACCGTGCTGGGCTCCCAATCGAAGCACACATCACCGATGGTGACGCAACAGCCGGGAACAGCGCCCGCTTCCGCCAAAGCATCCTCTACACCAAGTTTGGCAAGACGATCCGCCAAGAAACCAACAGCCTCATCATTATCGAAAGCAGTTTGGGCAACCCAGCGCGACGGCTTAGCACCCTCCACAATGAAACCACCGGAGATTTCTGGATCGCGACGAACCTGGAAGGTATCGTCTTCCTGCATCTGCGGCCGAACATACACCCGTTTTTCCCTCTCCACCGGGTGGTCACGACGATAGTCCTCCACCATTGTGGCCAGTGCGTAGGAAAGCTCTTTAAGACCCTCGTGGGTAATTGTAGAGATTTCAAAAACTGGCCAGCCCCGTGCCGTGAAGTCATCTTTCACAAAATCTGCCAGTTCTCTAGCCTCGGGAATATCAATTTTATTAAGAACCACAATACGTGGACGGTCAGCAAGATCACCCAACCCGGTATCTCCCGCTAACGCCGGCTCATAGGCAGAGAGTTCTGCCTCGAGTGCGTCAACATCACTGATGGGATCCCGTCCTGGTTCAAGCGTGGCGCAGTCAACAATATGGGCCAATACCGCAGTGCGCTCAATATGCCGCAAGAAATCTAGTCCTAAACCACGACCCTCCGCAGCACCAGGAATAAGCCCAGGAACATCGGCAATGGTGTAGGTGGTATTTCCTGCTGTCACAACCCCTAGATTGGGTTGCAGAGTGGTGAAGGGGTAGTCAGCAATTTTGGGTTTAGCAGCAGACAACACACTAATAAGGGAGGACTTTCCTGCTGAGGGGAATCCAACAAGTCCTACATCAGCAACCGACTTCAACTCAAGAACAACATCACAGCTCTCCCCCTCTTCACCGAGAAGTGCGAAACCGGGAGCTTTTCGAGTTTTGGAAATAAGTGCAGCGTTCCCCAACCCCCCATTGCCACCTTTAGCAACAATGAATTCAGTTCCCGCACCAGTAAGGTCAGCCAGCAACTCCCCGTCGGGCGTCGTCACGACAGTACCATCGGGCACTTTAAGAATGAGATCCTCCCCCTGCGCCCCATTGCGGTTAGACCCCATACCAGGTTGACCTTTTTCAGCTTTTGCATGGGGGCTGAAGTGGAAGTCGAGCAGAGTATGAACTTGCGGATCGACAACAAGAACAACGTTGCCGCCGCGTCCTCCGTTGCCACCATCGGGTCCGCCGAGAGGCTTAAATTTTTCCCGGTGTACAGAGGCGCAACCGTGTCCACCGTTACCGGCAGTAACATGTAGCGTCACTCGGTCAATGAAGCGTGCCATCATACTCTCCGTAAGTGTGGGTGATTGTGTCTGCCTTAAGTATGCAGCAGGGGCGGGTCTGGGAATATTGCCCAGCCCGCCCCTGTTGGAAAGCGTCTTGAGATCTATGCCTCTTCAGGAACGACACTTACTGTCTGACGTCCGCGCTTAGTGCCGAATTCGACAGCACCACTAGCGAGAGCGAAGAGAGTGTCATCCTTGCCACGGCCAACGTTAACGCCGGGGTGGAAGTGAGTGCCGCGCTGGCGGACCAGGATCTCGCCTGCGTTGACGAGCTGACCACCGAAGCGCTTCACACCGAGGCGCTGGGCATTAGAGTCGCGACCGTTGCGCGAGCTAGATGCACCTTTCTTGTGTGCCATTTGTTTCTCCTTGCAGGAAGTTCGGTGTTACTTGATGCCGGTGATCTTCAGCACGGTAAGCGGCTGACGATGACCCTGGCGCTTCTGGTAACCGGTCTTGTTCTTGAATTTGCGAATGCGAATCTTCGGACCCTTGGTCTGCTCAACAATTTCAGCAGCCACGGTGATGTTATCAACATCCGAAGTTACGGTAGAGCCATCAACGACGAGGACCGGGGAAAGCGAGACCGCAGTGCCCGGCTCTCCCTCGATCTTCTCGACCTTGACGAGGTCACCTTCGGCAACCTTGTACTGCTTTCCGCCGGTCTTGACGATCGCGTACATCGGAGGGCGTCCCCTTAAAAGTGTTGTTTCTTCTCGAACAACCGAATGGTCATTCGACTGGACTAATGCATGCCAGCAGTGAGTTTTACCGTTCTACATCGTGTCTCATGAACTATCTCATTAACACAGTACGCGGAAATCACCCGTTGACTGGCGACCTGTCAAGATTACTCGTTTTGACAGGCTGAAATCAAACTGATGCAGAGGAGCGAGTAGCACGGCGGCGGGCACGTCGCGGCTTTTTCTCTGTGGTAGACGTATTTACCGCTACCGGAGCCGCTGCCAAGACACCAGACACTACCTCTTTACGCTCTGCTGGAACCGAGTTTTTGCGTGGCGTTACCGTACCAGCAGCCTGTGTGGCACGACGCGCCCCACGCCGCTTCCGGGGAGCAGAAGACGGTGCAGTACTCGCCGGTGCAGTGCCCTGAGCTGTACTCTGTGCACCTGCGTTCTGAGTATTGGCAGAAACATCCTTAGTAGTGTTCTTACCCTCACTCTTAGCGCTATTCTGCTTACTGTTCTGGTCGTTTCGGCTACCATGCCGACGTCCACGGCGGCGACGACGCGGTTTCGTATGCTGCTCCGCTGTATCTTTCTTGTCCGTGTCTTTCTTTCCTGATTCTTCCGAACGAGGAGAGTCTTCTACAGACGTTTCTTTAACGGTAGCGCTGGTATCGACAATAATTTCTGCGGTTTTTTCCTCAGAATCTGTGTGAGACGCGACCTGGTCCGCAGCAGTAGCGGCAGCCTTCTTCCGTCCCATGGCTTTCATCATGGGATGTTCACTGGGATCTGGGCCTTGACGGTCTTTTCCACCATGCGCATTCTTGCCATCAGTATCAGCGGAAGACGTGGACGGCTTATCCTTCGACTTACCGTTCTTACTGTGGTCGTTCTTCTCCTGCTTGTCAGAATTACGACCGCGGCGACGTCGCCCAGCGCGCAAGTCTTCGGCATTAGCACCATTGGTAATAGCCTCTACGGGATCTTCCTGCAGAATATAGCCAGTACCGGAGCAGTGCGGACAGGGCTTGGAGAATGCCTCAAGAAGGCCCGTTCCTAAGCGTTTTCGGGTCAGTTGAATAAGCCCCAAGCTGGTAACTTCAGACACCTGGTGGCGTGTCCGGTCGCGTCCCAACGCTTCGCGGAGACGACGCAGGACAAGATCCCGGTTGGATTCCAACACCATGTCAATAAAGTCAACAATAATAATGCCGCCGATATCACGGAGTCGCAGCTGGCGGACAATTTCCTCTGCTGCCTCTAGATTGTTTCGGGTGACGGTTTCTTCTAGGTCTCCACCAGAGCCAGTGAACTTACCGGTGTTGACGTCGATAACCGTCATAGCTTCAGTGCGGTCAATAACGAGAGTGCCGCCAGATGGCAGCCATACTTTACGATCCAGTGCCTTCGCGAGTTGTTCGTCAATACGGTATGCCTGGAATACGTCTACTCCCGTATTCTCCCACTGCTCCAGCCTATCCTGCAGCTGCGGCGCCACTTTCTGAACATATTCAGTGATGGTGCTCCAGGCGCGTTCGCCTTCCACAACAAGTTTTGTGAAATCATCATTAAAGAGGTCTCGCACAACCTTCACTAGCAGAGTCGGTTCCTCGTGCAGAGTGCGTGCTTTACCGTCTGCTTTCTGTTGTGCTTCTTCAGCTGCCTGCTGTACTTCCAGCCACTGGTTGTGCAGCATATCGATATCCCGCTTGAGATCCTCCTCGGAGGCTCCTTCTGCGGCAGTGCGGATAATGACGCCGGCGTCCCCGGGAACAATGTTCCTGAGGATACCTTTCAGGCGTTTGCGTTCCGTATCAGGCAATTTTCGGGAGATACCGGTACTGCCACCATCCGGCACATACACCAGATAACGTCCCGCCATGGAAATCTGAGTGGTTAAGCGAGCGCCTTTGTGGGCAATAGGGTCTTTGGAGACTTGCACCAGCACCATATCTCCGGGGGACAGTGCCAGTTCAATCTTGCGGGATTTTCCACCCAACCCAGCCGCAGCCCAGTTCACCTCACCGGCATAAAGGACAGCGTTACGGCCACGTCCAATATCAATGAAGGCGGCTTCCATGCTGGGGAGAACATTCTGCACGCGGCCCAGATAGATATTGCCCACCATGGATGCTTGTGAATCTGAGGTGACAAAGTGCTCCACCAGGATATTGTCCTCGAGGACTCCCACCTGTGTGGTGATGCCAGGATGGTCACTGCGCTCTTTTTCACGCACGACCATGGTGCGCTCTACAGATTCCCGGCGTGCTAGGAACTCTGCTTCACTGAGAACCGGAATGTGGTGGCGGGCGTTGTCCCGTCCCTCGCGACGACGCTGACGTTTTGCCTCTAGCCGAGTGGAGCCGGAAATGCCCTGTACTTCATCTGATGAACCATTCGCTGAACTATTGCGGCGACGACGGGTAGTGCCACGCTCGTGAACAACGGTATTCGGCGGATCATTCTGAGTATCATCGCTGGTAACATCGTTGCGGCGACGGCGGCGACGGCGACGATGAGTGGAGAGAGCTTCCTCATCATCGTCATTCTCGTCTACCGCAGAGACATCATTCTTCTTACTTCCCGAGCGCCCGTTCTTAGCGGACTTATCGGACGTCTTCTGGGAGCCATGAGCGTTGTCATCATCGTCGTTGGCAGTGTTGTCGGTACTGCCAGTGGTGTCTTCGGTGGTGTCAGTATCATCACCACGACCACGACCACGCCCACGACGGCCCCTGCGACGACGACGCCGGGATGATTGTCCGTCACTGTCACCATTCTGGGAATTCCCATTGTGATCGCGTGCGTCAGCACTATCAGCGTCAGTATCGGCAGCGGCCTCCACGTCCGTTTCCGCATCGTTTTCTGTGGCGGCGTGCCCCATATCCTGGGCAGTTACCACAATGGGTGCGGTTTCTTGCAGGCGGGCATTAACTGCGAAAGGATCTACAACAACGTCAGTGGCGAAGGGATTCTGCGGTAGTGTCGCCGTCATTGGTTCTGCTTGGTGCACGACCGCAAAAGGATTAATGAAGGGGCTGCTAGCACTGTGAGTATCGTCAGCAGCTGGTGTAGTAGATGGCACCGTAGTCTCGGACGCATCGTCGGCAACCGTTTCCGCTTTTTCTGCTTCCTCTGTCTTGCCTGTATTGGCCAGGAAAGAGGTAACAAAATTTGTTGCTTCCTCAGCAGTAAGGCTAGATTGAGCAGACTTAACAGTTATGTCTCGTTCAGCTAAGACGGCTATAAGCTCTTTAGATGCCATGCCTAAACGCTTTGCGAGGGCATGTATACGGATCTTCTGCGGCAAGTCCGTAAGTACAGCTTCTACCGTGATGCTTTCTGGCAGCACGCTATCTCCTTTGCCTCCGGGCGCATCGATGCCGAGCGGCCACACAGAGGGATGTATTGAAATGTCGGATGGTCTGTTGGTCTAGTCGGCTGCGGTTCAGCTGCGCAGAGCAGTGATGTGTCATATACAGACGCTGTGCCATATCTAGACGACGCCAGACACAGAAAGGAACGCGGCTCACTCAAAGAATGGCGCTGGCCCTTTACGCATGTGATCGGCGACTCCCCTATTCTCTCATACAATTGGCAAATACGTCGAAGCCGGCGCAGAAACGTTAAAACGCTTCCAACGCCGGCTTCACTATGAAGTATTGAGATCGACAGGTAACGAGTTTATTTTAGGCGAGTGGGAAATCCGGGAACCAGGTGGAAATTTCTTTCCTGGCGGATTCGGGAGAGTCCGAACCATGTACCAAATTCTCGCGGGTGATAAGGCAGTAATCCCCACGAATTGAACCAGCAGTGGCTTTTCCAACAGGATCGGTACCGCCGCACAGCTGACGCCACGCGGAAATGGCAGATGGCCCTTCTAGAACACCAGCAATAACAGGCCCAGAAGTAATGAAATCTAGCAGCGGTTGGTAGAAATCTTTACCTTTGTGCTCAGCGTAATGCTGTTCGGCTAGCTCCACCGAAACATGGCGGAGCTCAAGGGCCGCAATGGTAAGGCCCTTGTTCTCAATGCGGCGAATAATCTCGCCTACCAAGCCGCGCTCCACACCGTCCGGCTTGATCATAAAGAAAGTCTGTTCTGTCATATGAACATATTAGCGAAAATACTGTTATTCCCGAATAATTCGCAGTAGAACAGGTGCCGTCGGTCGCATTCTTTCGAGCACCCACCACACTATTCACTAGTAAGACATTGTGACGCTACCTATATGACATACTCTGTCAAAGTGGAATTTAGGCAGGATCCTTACGGAATAGCGAACGTGCTTCACCAGCCGTGACAACACTTCCCGTCACGATGACACCAGCTCCACTCATAACACCGTTTTCATCAATGTTTTCAGCTTCCACTGTGGCTAACGCGATCGCATCCGCCAAGGTGGGTGCAGAATCTACTTTCTCCGCATCAAATACTTGTCGCGCAATCTCTTCCAGTTCTTCCACGGAGAGAGCTCGCGGGCTGTTATTGGTAGTGACGATGACTTTATCCAGCACGGGTTCGAGGGTCTCTAGGATACCGCGCGCATCTTTATCACCCAGAATGGCAACAACGCCAACCAGTCGGTTAAAAGCAAAGTAATTTTCTAACGCTGCTGCCAGTGCTTTCGCACCATGCGGGTTATGACACGCATCCAGAAGAATCGTTGGCGTATTACGAACACGCTCTAGCCGCCCTGGCGACTGCACCGCCTGGAAACCATTGTGGACAGCCTGGTCATAGAGAGGCTTTTCCGTACCTGCTCCATAGAATGCTTCCACTGCGGCTAGTGCCACTGCCGCATTTTCTGCTTGATGTTCCCCGTACAGCGGCAGGAAAATATCCTCATACGTACCGGATAGCCCCTGTATAGAGATAACTTGTCCACCTACCGCAGGAGCGCACGACGATACCTCAAACTCGATTCCCTGCCGAGCCACAACAGCTTGCGCATCTACTGCTTGCTCCAACAAGACATGCAATGCTGCCGGATCTTGGTGGGAGATAACCGCTACTGTGCCATGCGGATTATGCGGAGTGTTCTCCCCTACCGTGGGCTTAATGATGCCGGCTTTTTCAGAGGCGATCTTTTCAATAGTGTCACCCAAGTAGTCCATGTGATCCATACCGATAGGGCATACAACAGCCACTTCAGCATGCGCTACGGAGGTCGCATCCCAGCGACCACCCATCCCCACTTCGGCCACCACAACATCTACTGGCGTATCCGCAAAACAGCTGTACGCCATTGCGGTAAGGACTTCGAACTTCGTCATTCGTGGGCCGCCCTGCGAGATGGACCACTCGTCTACCATCTCTACGAAGGGTTTAATGTCCTCCCACACTTCCACGTAACGACGTGGGCTAATGGGGGCACCATCCACACTGATACGTTCCGTTGCGAGCTGCAGGTGTGGGCTCGTCATACGCCCCACACGTTGACCCATAGCGCGGAGAAGAGCATCAATCATGCGGGAAGTAGACGTTTTACCGTTAGTGCCCGCCACCTGAATAACAGGTGCAGACTGTTCTGGATGCCCAAGGATATCCATAAGCTTTTCCATACGCGCAAGATCCGGTGCGATCTTCCGCTCACCCCAGCGTGTATCGAGTTCGGCTTCTACTGCTGCCAGTGCGGCATAGTCTTCCGCAGTCGGCTTTTCTACCTGGTAGCTATTGCGGTCCACATCTTCGTCATAGACAGAAAGATCCGGGATAGTGCTCCCTGTATCGATGTCAATGCGCCCCGTATAGTCACGGTAAAGGTCTTCCCCCGAGATATCCTCCCCATCGCTACCGTCACTACCCTCATCGTTATTGCTAGCATGTGCAACGTTATAGTTATCAAGAGCACGCGCAAGTGCATCCATTTGTTCATCATCGAACTGGGCTAGCAGATCACGTAGATTCTGCTGCACCTCAGGGGTAAGAACATCCTCATCATCTAACAGAGGGTTAAGACGGCGCATACCTAGTGGAGATTCTGGCGAAAGCTCACCATCATCATCGCCATCCTCGTCCCCCACAGTCTGCTCAATAATACGTTCTGCGACAGACGCTAACGCATCCAGATTGAGGCCAGACTCGTGAAAGACATAATCGGATAACGCATCTGCGGAATCGGCTTCTTCCGTGGCAGCAGCTATTGCCACGTCATCGGCGTCAGCATACTTGTCCTTCTTCTGACAGCTGCATTGCCCATTTTTACACTGTCCGTCTTTTTTACAGGAGCATTGCTTGTCGCCGCTCTTCTTATGGGCATGCCCACCCATAAGATTACGATCTGCCTGATCCTCCGACAGAGCTGCGGGATTTCCATCTCGCAATGAAGCATACGGATCGTCCGCATTATAGGCATCACTGTACGTGAGGTTTTTGGGCAGATCGCTCATCTCAACTCCTCTACTATGTGTACTACTGCGCGTAGTACATCGTCCGTAATAGTGCTACACGGTGTGAGCACATTACTTTTGCGCAGGAAGTGCCGCTAAACGCTCCGTTAGACGAGCTACCTCCGCTTCAGCGACCTCTCGCCGCGTCTTCATCTTCTCGACAACGGCGGCTGGTGCTTTCTCCACAAAATTCTGGTTACTCAGCTTCTTGCCGGTGGTCTCCAGTTCCTTCTGCGCGACCGCCAGATCCTTCTCCACGCGTTTACGTTCGGCTTCAACATCGACGGTATCGGAAGTGTCAAGTTCAACCACCACAGTGGCCCGGGAGAGACGCACCTCCAGGGAGGCCGTGGCATTAAAGTCCGCAGCCGGTTCTTCCAAACGCGCCAGGGAACGAATAGCGGCAATCTGATTAGCCAAATCGGCCTTATCGGCAACACCAATCAGCCGAGCAGGAACCCGCTGCGACGGCTTTACTCCCTGGTCAGAGCGGAAACGACGCACCTCAGTAACAAGTTTCTGCAGATCATCTATGCGTTGGAAAGCAGTCTCGTCCCGCTCAGCTTCATACGGGGTAGGCCAGTCTGCGACAACGAGGGACTCCTCCCCTGTTAGTGCCGTCCACAGCGTTTCTGTCACGAACGGCATAACGGGGTGCAGTAGACGGAGTAGCGTATCCAGCACGTAGCCGAGTACTAGGCGAGTAGCCGGCGCCGTAGGAAGATTATCCTCGGCAAAGCCCAACTGTGCTTTTGCCAGCTCAAGATACCAATCGCAGAACTCATCCCAGGTGAAGTGGTAGAGAGCTTCGCAGGCCTTAGAGAATTCGTATGCGTCCAGACCCGAATCCACATCAGCACGAATCTGCTCGAGCCTATCGAGAATCCAGCGATCCGCATCCGTAAGCTGCGCGCGGTCGGGTAACTCCCCGACGTATGCACCGTTCATCAATGCGAACCGTGTGGCGTTGAAAAGTTTGGTGGCAAAGTTACGGCTTGCCTGGCAGTTATCGTCACCCACGGGAATATCTGCACCGGGGTTAGCACCACGCGCCAGTGTGAAACGCAAGGCGTCAGCACCAAAACGTTCCACCCAATCTAGCGGGTCAATACCGTTACCGAGTGACTTCGACATCTTCCGGCCGTGCTCGTCACGCACTAGACCATGCAGGAAAACATCGGTGAAAGGAATGGGGCCGATATCGCCAGCGTCCTTGCCGCTAGCACCTTCCTTGCCGGCAAATGATGCAAACATCATCATGCGGGCAACCCAGAAGAAGAGAATGTCATAGCCGGTGACAAGAACATTCGTTGGGTAGAAGCGTTCCAGGTCAGCTGTGCGCTTGGGCCATCCCAGGGTGGAGAAAGGCCACAGCCCGGAGGAGAACCACGTATCGAGAACATCCGGATCCTGCTCCCACCCGGCGGGGGGTTCATCATCAGGGCCGCAGCACACTATTTCACCATTGGGGCCGTACCAGATGGGGATTCGGTGCCCCCACTTAAGCTGGCGGGAGATGCACCAATCGTGCATATTGTCTACCCACTCAAACCAGCGTGGCTCCTGCGAGGCGGGGTGAATGGTGGTGAGACCATTGCGGACCGCGTCACCAGCCATACGGGCAAGATCCTCAACTTTGACGAACCACTGTAGGGAAAGACGCGGTTCAATAGGTTCACCAGAGCGTTCAGAATGTCCCACGGAGTGGACGTAGGGGCGAACTTCTTTGACGATGCGCCCCTGTTCACGCAGTGCTTCGGTGAGGGCAGTGCGGGCATCTTCACGGCTGAGCCCATCAAAACGAGTACCAGTATTGGCGATATGGGCAGTAGCGTCCATGATGTCGATCATGGGGAGGTCATGCCGCTGACCCATAGCAAAGTCATTGGGGTCATGCGCGGGGGTAATCTTGACGGCGCCGGTACCGAATTCCATGTCAACATAATCGTCGGCAATAACGGTGATGGTGAGGTCATCACGCAGCGGATGGGGGAAGACTTTTCCTACAAGATGCTGGTACCGCTCATCCTCGGGATGTACCGCGATGGCTACGTCACCCAGCATCGTCTCTATACGAGTAGTGGCAACAACCAGGCTATTCCCCTCGACAGGTTTACCGTCAGCACCGATCTCACCGTAGGCGAAGTAGATAAGTTCGCCTTCATCATCGGAGTATTTAACCTCGATGTCGGAGACGGCAGTCTGCAACACTGGCGACCAGTTAACAAGACGCTCCGCCCGGTAAATATAGCCAGCGTCATACAGACGCTTAAAAATGGTTTGGACGGCGTAGGACAGTCCCTCATCAAGGGTGAAACGCTCACGTTCCCAATCGAGGCCGTCGCCGATAGCGCGCATTTGGGTGCCAATGAAACCACCATATTCGCGTTTCCACTCCCACACCTTCTCAATGAACTCATCACGGCTCAACGCATGGTAATCAATGCCTTGCTCAGCGAGCTGCCGCTCAACTTTGGACTGTGTAGCGATACCAGCATGGTCCATACCCGGAAGCCACAGCACTTCATAGCCCTGCATACGCTTGCGCCGGCACAGTGCATCCATAAGAGTGTGGTCGAGTGCATGGCCCATGTGAAGTTTGCCAGTGACATTAGGGGGTGGAAGCACAATGCTGTAGGCGGGTTTGGAACTGTTGGTGTCAGCATGGAAGTATCCAGCATCCACCCACCGTTGATACATGTCTGCTTCAACAGCGCTGGGATCCCACGACTTAGGGAGTGCGCCGGAGCGATCAACGGAAACAGTAGGGGCATTCTGTGCGGAGTTTTTTGCACTGGTCACGCTTGCAAGTTTAACGGTTTGAGAAGTCTCTTTCGAACCGGGGCACCAAATACGAAAGAAACGCACCCGGTTACGTTCCAGGTGCGTTTCTTTTCTCAGCATGCAGCGTATCTCATGTGCAGTATATGTATTCAGCGCTCATATATAGCGCTCGTACCCATGATGATGCGCAAGTGCTACAGGATTGCTATGAACTAGCCAAGCAGACCGAGCTTCTTGACGGCGTCGCGCTCAGATTCAAGATCCTCAGCAGTGGTCTTCATGCGTTCAGCCTGAGCAGCGGAGATCTCGAGATCCTTAACACGCTGCCAGCCAGAGCCATCAGAGGTGCACGGAACACCGTAGACGAGACCCTCGGGGATACCGTAGGAACCATCGGACGGCAGTGCGACAGTTACCCAGTCACCCTTGGGGGTGCCCTGGTACCAATCGCGCATGTGGGTGATGGCGCCGGTAGCTGCGGAAGCAGCGGAAGAAGCACCGCGAACCTTAATGATTTCGCCACCGCGCATAGCTACCTTCGGAATGAATTCGTCGGTGAGCCAGGACTTATCGAACTTATCGGCGGCAGCTTCGCCCTTCACCTTGAGGTAGGTGACGTCCGGGAACTGGGTGTTGGCGTGGTTGCCCCATACAGTCATGTTGGTGAGGTCAGATACTGCAACGCCCAGCTTCTTGGAAGCCATGGAGAGTGCGCGGTTGTGGTCGAGACGCATCATGGCGGTGAAGCGGTCATCCGGAATATCTGCGGCGTAGTGGTTGAGGATGAGGCAGTTGGTGTTGGCGGGGTTGCCGACAACGAGGGCACGGATATCGTCAGCGACGGTCCCGTTCATAGCTTCGCCCTGTGCCTTGAAAATTTCAGCGTTAGCAGCAAGCAGATCGGCACGATCCATGCCCTTGCCGCGGGGACGGGAACCTACGAGGAAAGCAGTGTTTGCACCTTCGAAGGCCTGTTTTGCATCGTCATAGATGTTGATGCCGGTTAGCAGCGGGAAGGCGGAGTCATCAAGCTCCATAGCAACGCCTTCAGCAGCCTTAAGAGCCGGAGTGATCTCCAAAAGATTAAGTTCTACGGGCTGGTTAGGTCCGAATACAGCGCCTTCTGCGATACGGAACAGTAGTGAGTAGGAGATATTGCCAGCAGCACCGGTGACGGTGACCTTCTTGGGCTGAGTCATCTTCGGAAACACGTCCTTTCATGATCCGAACTATGTTTTATCGTCAGTTAACAGGCTTAACCGGTAGGTTAAGTCTTGCGTCTCTAGTGTCTCACCATCGTGGATAGTTTGCTAAGCATTGTGAAGGCCAACACTGAATAAAATATCGAAAAACTCACGTTAACCCTCATAATTTTTCGTAATAGTGCAGGTCACAGAAATACTTGCGAAATTAATAACAGTGGCATGAACATTACGTGCGGCCTAGTGGCTAATTTTTGTGAGGAACAACACAGTACATGAGGGGCGACAAAAACTACCGACACACTATCAGCGCACTACGGCTGTTAGCCGACGTTCTTCTCAACCGCAGAAATATCAAGCCGCTCAATATGCGGTGCAGTCTTATCACGCACAGTCTCTGCCGTAATAGTTACTTTTTGTACGTCATCATCGGAAGGAATGTCGAACATTACCGGCATGAGGACTTCCTCCATAATGGCTCGCAGACCACGAGCCCCGGTAGAACGCTCAAGTGCCTGGTCCGCCAATGCATCTATTGCATCATCAGTAAACTCAAGCTCCACGCCATCCATCTCAAAAAGCTTTTGGTACTGCTTCACCAGCGCATTACGTGGAGTCGTAAGAATATTCTTTAAGGCCTCTTTATCAAGCGGTTCAACAGAACCAACTACGGGAAGGCGGCCAATAAATTCCGGAATCAAACCAAACTGAGAAAGATCTTCCGGTTTCACAAGTTTGAAGTAATCAGTCGCTTTAATTTCTTGCTCCGTGACAAGATCCGCGCCAAATCCGACGCCTTTCTTCCCCACACGATCAGCAACAACCTTCTCTAAACCAGCGAAAGCACCTGCCGCGATGAAAAGGATATTGGAGGTATCAATCTTGATGTAATCCTGGTGGGGATGTTTCCGCCCACCATTCGGTGGAACGGAGGCAATAGTCCCCTCCAAAATTTTCAGTAAGGCTTGCTGTACGCCCTCCCCTGACACATCACGGGTAATGGAGGCAGATTCTGCTTTGCGGGAGATCTTGTCAATCTCATCAATGTAGATAATGCCCTTCTCAGCACGCTTCACATCATTATCGGCAGCATGGAGAAGTTTTAGAAGGATATTCTCAACGTCCTCACCAACATAGCCAGCCTCCGTTAAAGAGGTGGCATCAGCGATGGCAAAAGGAACATTGAGCATACGCGCCAGCGTTTGCGCTAGATAAGTCTTACCGCACCCAGTTGGGCCAAGGAGCAAAATATTGGATTTTGCAATCTCCACATCCTCTTCACGAGGACGACGTCCACCCAATGCTCTAATACGCTTGTAGTGGTTATAGACTGCGACAGCTAACACGCGCTTAGCATCATCTTGCCCAACCACGTATTTATCGAGGAATTCACATATTTCCTTGGGCGTGGGCAAATCGTTACCAGTAGTGGTTTGGGTGGAGTCGTTGAGCTCCTCCTCCAGAATTTCGTTACACACCTCGATGCACTCATCACAGATGTATACACCACCGCCCGCAATGAGCTTCCTTACCTGGCTCTGTTTCTTTCCGCAGAAAGAACATCTCAGGACATCGCTTGAGTCACCAACATAGGCCATCGGGCTCAGCTGCTCCTTTTACGTAAAGTACGGTCAACATGCGAACACTACGAGCGGGTAACGCTTCTGGGGAGGACTCTTCCCGTTCTACCCTAACTGCTTCGACTTACTTTTTTGCGGAGGCTTTCCGGTAGTCAAAGACAGTATCGATAATGCCGTATTCTTTAGCTTCCTCGGCAGTGAGGATCTTATCGCGCTCAGTATCTTCACGAACCTGTTCAGGGGTAACGTTGCAGTGCCGTGCTAGGGTCTCTTCCATTTGACGGCGCACACGCTCAATTTCGCGAGCCTGGATCTCCAAGTCAGATACCTGGCCACGGACACCTTCTGTCGCCGGCTGGTGAATAAGCACGCGAGCATTCGGCAGAGCCGCACGCTTGCCCGGTGTACCAGCGGCAAGAAGGACTGCTGCGGCGGAGGCAGCCTGCCCCAGACACACTGTTTGAATGTCTGGACGTACGTACTGCATCGTGTCGTAGATGGCCATCAAAGAAGTAAAAGACCCACCTGGCGAATTGATATACATAGTGATGTCGCGGTCGGGATCGAGGCCCTCTAGAACGAGGAGCTGCGCCATGATGTCATTAGCAGCAGTATCATCTACCTGCGAGCCGAGGAACACGATGCGCTCCTCGAAAAGCTTGTTGTACGGGTTAGATTCTTTCGTGCCGTAACTGGAGTGCTCAATGAAAGAGGGAACAACGTAACGGGCTTCGAGGGATTGAAATCCGGTCATGTGTAGTATGTGCTCCTCTATTTCTCGGTACCGGGGACGTGCTTAATAACGTGATCAAAAAGGCCATAATCACAGGCTTCTTGAGCCGTAAACCACTTATCGCGATCAGAATCTTTTTCAATTTGCTCAACGGATTGGCCGGAATGCTGTGCAATGAGCTCCGCCATCTCCTTTTTCACTTTTGCAAAATTTTCTGCCTGGATAGTGATATCGGTGGCAGTACCACCCACGCCTGCAGAAGGCTGATGCATGAGAACACGAGTATGGGGAAGAGCATAACGCTTGCCGGCAGCTCCCGCAGTGAGAAGGAACTGTCCCATCGAAGCCGCCATACCCATGGCGTATGTGGCGACATCACAGGAGATGAATTGCATAGTGTCGTAAATCGCCATACCGGCAGTAACAGATCCACCAGGGCTATTGATATACATACTGATATCAGTGTGGGGGTCCTCGGCTGCTAACAGTAGCATCTGTGCACACAGACGATTGGCGACGTCATCATTAACTTCCGAGCCGAGGAAGATAATGCGCTCTTTTAGGAGCTTTTCGAAGACTGAGTCGGGAAGATTCAATCCTGTGTCGGCCATGGGTACCTGCTTTCTCTGTTTCCTGTGAAAAGGATTTACCGTCTATAGAGTAACGAAAACGGGCGCAGCCGGCTTGCGCGCTACGCCCGTGTTCGCTTTAAAGTGTGAATACTTACTCTGCGTCAGCAGATTCTTCCTCCGGCATATCCGGGAGTTCCTGGAAGAAGACCATGAGGTCATCGAGAGAGTTGCCCTCAGTATCCTTCGCAACAACATCACGAACAACTGTGAAGAGAGCCTTATTACGGCGTACATCGCTAAAGAGGCTAGCGAGCTGACCTTGCTGCTGTACAGCCTGAACAAACTGCTCGGGCTCCATGTTGTTCTGGCGAGCCTGTGCAACAACAGCCTCAGTGAGATCATTCTGGGAGATCTCGACACTGAGTTCTTCTGCTAGTGCGTCCAGGAGTAGCCAAGTACGGGTGGCTTCTTCCGCAGAATTCTTAGCCTCATCGTAGAAGGAATCAAGGTCAGATCCCTGAGACTCAAGAATGGACTTGAGGATGTTCTCGTCGCCACCGAACTGGGAAAGAACCTGCTGGATCTGTCCCTGTGCCTGTTCTTCAACAATGCCCTTTGGAATGTCGAAGTTGGCTTCTTCAATAAGTGCGGAGAGAACAGCGTCACGAAGATTGGCAGCCTGCTCAGATTTCGCGGCATCATTAGCACGCTTGGCGAGATCTTCTTTGAGCTCATCGAGAGTGTCGAACTCAGATGCCATCTGGGCGAAGTCATCATCAAGTTCAGGAAGTTCCTGCTCCTGTACTTTCTGCAGAACAACAGTAATGTCTGCTTCCTCGTTAGCATGGTCGCCAGCAACCAGCTTAGAGGTGAACGTCTTGCTCTCTCCGGCTTTCATACCGACGAGGGCATCTTCCAGACCTTCAATGAGATCGCCCTGGCCAATACGGTGGGAGAGGCCCTTGGTCTCGGCTTCCTTGAGCTCTTCGCCGTTAACCTTTGCAGAGAGATCGAGAGAAACGAAATCCCCTTCCTTAGCAGGACGGTCCACACCCTTGAGGGTTGCGAAACGCTCCTGCAGGTCCTTCAGACCCTGCTCCGCGATTTCGTCTGTTGCGCGACGTGGCTCAACGGAGATTTCCTTACCCTTGAAATCGGGGATCTTAATCTCTGGGCGGCAATCCATTTCGGCAGTGAACTCGATGAGATTCGGATCGTCGATCTTCGTCACATCAACGTCGGGGGTGGAAAGAGGTTGCACGTCATTCTCAGTGCAGGCCTTCTCGTAGCGGCTCGGCATCATGTCGTTAATGACCTGTTCGAGGACTGCGCCACGACCCACATGATTCTCAATCAACTTTGCCGGAGCGTGACCCTTACGGAAACCAGGAATGTTTACCTGCTCCGCGATAGTCTTATAAGCCTTGTCGAATTCTTCCTTGAGTTCATCAAAAGGAACCTCAATAACCAGCTTCACACGAGTGGGGCTGAGCTTCTCAACAGTGCTTTTCACGGAATTGTTCTCCTTGTTTGGGGGTCACGTTGATAGATTGAAGTTTTTGGTCGGGATGACAGGATTTGAACCTGCGACATCTTGCTCCCAAAGCAAGCGCGCTACCAAGCTGCGCTACATCCCGTAGCAACTCAACAATACATGGTGAGAACATCTCAACAACATCTCAGCATCATGAGCTCTTGCACTATCTTACGTGTAACCACTCGATTTTTGTAACTAGGGTTTTCTCGGGTAGTCTTAGCAGGCACAGAAAGTTATCTGTGGGGATGTCGTATAGTGGCTATTACCCCAGCCTTCCAAGCTGGAGACGCGGGTTCGATTCCCGTCATCCCCTCTCCTTGTTTACTGCATATAAAAAGCGCTGCGTCTTTCCACAGGAGCAGCGCTTTTATTACGTTTTGGCATTATCTGCCGCGTACTATCCACAGTTCAACGACAGTTTTGCCACCGCTATTTCTGGTACTGTGCGTGCAGTTCAAGAATGGATCCCACTTTAGGAATCTGTAGAACGAGGTAGCCGACGATGCCTGCATCACGATTGTCTTTGAGGTACACCGGCTGTTTAATGCCGTAAGAGATAAGGATCTGTTCTTTGGTATACTCCGGAACTGGTTGACCATTCTTTTCTGCGGTTACCTGTTCGTAGCTCTTCCCCTTATTCTTGACATATTTCATTCCACCCATCAATGGGCGAACTGGCGAACCACACATTGAATCAACAACAAGAAGAGTGTGTTCTCCTACCTTTGGAAGTGCTTTTTTAATAGCACAACCGTTATCTTCACCATCAACAAAGACAGTTGTAGATGTAACAACAGCTGACGTGTTAGGTGCCGGTGCGGGTGCTGCACTGGCTAGCCCAGCGCCCACGAAAAGAGTACTTGCGGCTGCCACGGTAGTAGCTACGGTGGCGGCGGCAGTATGGATAGATGTGGTGGTACGGCGACGCTGCATAAAATATCCTCCCTAGTGGGGTACTGCAGGAATAACATATGCCCTGCTTATGCGTTTTTCGTGGTCTTAGTATAGCGTACAAAAACTTAGGTTACGCTAATCTATATAATGTTCCGCATACGACCCCTCATGGTAGAACGGAATGGAAAGAAAGTAACTACCCCCATACTTTCCACCCCCTTTGGGACTTGTTGAGGAGGTTTAACAATGACCCAACAGAATCTCACACTAGATACACTGCGCTCCCCGCAGCCCCTAGACGAACGCGCCGCTAACCGCTCCCGCTCCCCCCAATCATCAACATTCGCAACCTTTATGGGAAGCAACTGGGCAGAAACATCACAAGCTACCGACAACACTGCTGTTTCTGCCGTAAAACAATTCCTTCCGGCTCGACACACCGCCGTCACCCGTCACTATCCAGGAACAGTTCTCCTAGTACCAGCCGGATCGTATAAAACTCGCTCCGCCGACGAAGACTACCTCTTCCGCCCACATTCCGCCTTTGTGTGGCTAACAGGGCTAGGACTCGAATACGAACCCGACTCCGCAGTGGTGTTTTACCCGGACGGCAACAGTCATAAAGCCGTCCTATACTTCCAACCGCCGGCATCCCGCTCCACAGACCAGTTCTATGCCGATTCCCGCTACGGCGAATTCTGGGTAGGCGCCCGCCCCACCATCACCCAGATGGAGGCCTACACCGGGCTGACAGTACGTCCTCTCACCTCACTGGAAAGTGACCTCCGCAAAGCTGTAGCACACACTCCCACAAGACTTCTCCGCAATGTAGATTCCACTATTGACGCTCTTGTCCAGGAACTTGTCGGCGATAAAACCTGGAATGACACGGCTGAAGAGGACAAAACATTTGAAGTTCTCCTAGGAACCGTCCGGATGTGGAAAGACTCCTGGGAAATTGACCAAATACAGCAGGCAGTAAACCTTACTGCCACCTGTTTTGAGAAAGTTATTGCATCGCTTCCCGAAGCAGTACACCACCCGCGCGGAGAACGCGTTGCAGAAGTAGCTTTTTCCGCAGCGGCACGCCTTGGCGACCACGGTACCGGTTTCGATACCATCGCTGCCGCCGGTTCACACGCCACCACCATGCACTACATGGAGAATGCCGGCCCCATCGCCCCCGACGACCTTCTTCTTATCGACGCCGGCGCAGAAATTGACTCCCTCTACTCCGGCGACATCACACGCACCTTCCCCGTCTCCGGAACCTTCTCTCCCACACAGCGGAAAGTGTATGAGGCAGTATTGGGAGCCAACGAGGCAGCCTTTAAACAAGCGCAGCAACCCGGATGCCACTACCGCCAAATCCACGATGCAGCTATTCGCTTCTTAGCCGAAACACTGTCTGAATGGGGGCTTCTCCCCTGCTCCGTTGAGGAAGCCATTAGCCCCAACGGGCAGCAGGTACGCCGCTGGATGCCGCACGGAACAGGCCACCATCTAGGCCTGGATACCCATGATTGCTCCGTCACCCCCCGCGACTTCTATATGGATGCACCACTGGAACCAGGCATGGTGTTCACCATCGAACCTGGTTTGTACTTCCGTACAGATGATGAGCTGATACCGGAAGAATTGCGCGGTATTGGTATCCGCATCGAGGACGACATTGTTGTTAACGACGATCACACAGTCCGTCGCCTCTCCGCGGATATCCCCCGCACTGCCGACGAGGTAGAAGCCTGGATGAAACGAGTATGGTCACGCAACGCCTAACCCATGCCCGCAGAGCAGTACAGGACGGTGTACTACAGTCCTGACACTTCTTCCTAAAAGGGTGGGTCTCCATGAATTTACGGAGACCCACCCTTTTTATATCTATGACTAGCTATGAGCAGCTACAGTTTTTACACCTCACGAGGTTCCGGCGCACCCTCATTGACGCCCGTTTCCTCATACTTTTCCAGGATATCGATACGCCGCTGGTGGCGTTCTTCCGCTGACCACGGCTGCGCAATGAATGCGTCCACCATTTCTAGAGCGTCTGCTTCTTTCGTAAAACGGCCACCCAGACTCATGAGCTGGGCGTTGTTGTGC
Organism: Lawsonella sp.; assembly: GCF_011525565.1. NCBI lineage: Bacteria > Bacillati > Actinomycetota > Actinomycetes > Mycobacteriales > Lawsonellaceae > Lawsonella > Lawsonella sp. The sequence goes on along the minus strand of NZ_WVRS01000003.1, from coordinate 5,041 downwards.
TCGCGTGCCAGCTTCGCCAGTTCTACATTCCAGACGAGGGCACAGCGAATACCTTTGACCTTATTAGCGGCCATTTGCTCGCCATTTCCAGAGCCACCGAGCACGATACCGAGGGAGCCTTCATCATCGCGCACGTGTTCAGCGCATGAGACACAAAACGCGGGGTAGTCGTCAAGGGCGTCGTACTCGTGAGCGCCACAATCTATGACCTCATGCCCAGCTTTCTTGAGGTGGGCTGCAATAGCATTCTTCAAATCGAAACCGGCATGATCAGAGCCTAGATAAATTCGCATAGTTACAGCTTAACGGTGTAAAGGCAGTACACGCTATTCTTTACTCCCCGCAATACACCGACTACCCCCGCACTTACTCTATGCCTACTTCGTATCTGCTCTGCACCGCATACTAGAAGTCGAGTACTGGACCCTCTGTACGAGACCGCTTCAACTCGTAAAAGTAGGGGTACTGCGCCAGTGCCACCGCACCATCGAAAAGTTTTCCGGCTTCCTCTCCACACGGAACTCTACTCATCACAGGGCCGAAGAAGGCAACATCATCAACATGTATGCAGGGAGTGCCCACATCCTCACCCAGTGCATCCATGCCGGCATGGTGGGAGTCGCGAAGTTCTTTCTCGTACGGAGTTTTATCCCAGTGCTCCATAAGCGTGACGGGTAACCCGACCTCAGTAAGAGATTCCCTGACCGCATCCTTATCTTGCAGACGACCATCATTGTGGAAGCGTGTCCCCATAGCGGTATAAAGATTCGCCAGTGCTTCCTCCCCATGTTCTTGCGCAGCCGCAGTAAGAACACGAACTGGTCCCCACGATCTCTCCAGGTAGGCAGCATAGCCAGGGTCCAGAGCTCGTCCCTCATTGAGCACACCCAGGCTCATCACGTGGAAGGTCAGCGTAAAATCTCGCACTTTTTGAGCTTCCAGAATCCACCGGGAGGTTAGCCAACACCATGGACATGACGGATCGAACCAAAAATCTACACGAGTGCGAGCGTGAGTGTGAGTCATAATGCTCCTTCCGTACATTATTAGGTTTCTCACATTTATAGTAAGCGTTAAAACCTCACCAGTGCTGACTTTCTCAATGACAGCGCAGCTATCCTCACTTACACCCGCTTACATCCGTTTACTGCTGAATTTATAAAAACAAGCCACTAGAGTGTCCACTAGAACCATTCCAGAACCACTCCACAACTATTCCAGATAGCACCCCAGGTAACACTGAAGCTCCATCCACCCCATCCCTCCACCCTATACAGAGGAGATTTACTGTGACGTCCTTTAACCTCACCCGCGATACTGCTGCCGAACGCGCCAGCCACCTCACTGTCACGTCCTACCGCATCCGCCTCGACGTCACCCAACCCACCGTCAATCCCGCAGACAACTCCGCTATTAACTTCAGTACTGCGCACGACGTTGATAATATTTCTCCCACAACACATTTCCGCTCCCACACCACCATAGAAGTGGACTGCACCACACCCGGCTACTCCACCTTCCTCGACCTGCGTGATGTTCACCTCATCAGCGCCACCCTCAACGGTGAATCTCTCGACGTTGACGCCTACAACACCACCCTCTCTGCCAGCGGAGAAACTGGCGAAAATGGACTTCTCCTCCCCTCCCTTGCCGCACACAACACCATCGACATTGACGCATGGTGTCACTACTCCACTACTGGAGAAGGCCTACACCGCGCCGTAGACGCCGCCGACGGAACCGTCTACCTCTACAGCCAATGCGAACCCGCCGACTCCAAACGCGTCTTCGCCTGCTTCGACCAACCTGACCTCAAAGCCCCCATCGACCTCACCGTCACCGCCCCCGCAGGATGGGAAATTATCAGCAATAGCAGCATCGCCACCTCCACCCCCGCAGAATCCCCCATCTATGCAGACGTCGATGCCGTCACCCACCACTTCCAAGTAACTAATCCCCTCTGCCCCTACGTCTTTGCACTCTGCGCCGGCCCCTACCACCGTTGGAGCGACACCTACCACTGGCACGGCGATGATGGACGTGAAATCACCATCCCCCTCAACCTGTACTGCCGCGAAACCCTCGCCCCCTACTTCGACCCGGACAACATTTTTGCGCTAACCAAGGGCGGCTTCGACTACTACCACCGCACCTTCGGAATCCTCTACCCCTTCACCGGATCCTACGACCAAGTATTCGTCCCCGACTTCAACGCCGGCGCCATGGAAAACGTAGGATGTGTCACCTACCGCGAAGACTATGTTTTCCGCTCCCGCGCCACCGCCTGGAAATACGAACGCCGCGCCGACACCGTCCTCCACGAAATGGCCCACATGTGGTTCGGAAACCTCGTCACCATGCAGTGGTGGAATGATCTCTGGCTCAATGAATCCTTTGCCAGCTGGGCAAGCGTCATGGCACAGCTCGGATCCACCACCTACCAGACAGCCTGGACCACCTTCACTTCAACCGAGAAAAACTGGGCTTATCGGCAAGACGACCTCCCCTCCACACACCCCATCGCCGCCACCATGGAGAGCCTAGAAGAACTAGACGCCAACTTCGACGGCATTACCTACGCCAAAGGCTGCTCCGTCCTGAAACAATTCGTCGCCTACGCTGGTCTAGACCCCTTCCTCAAAGGCCTCCACGACTATCTACTGGCACACTCCTACGGCAACGCCACATTCCAAGACCTTCTGGACGCAGTAAGCGTCTACTGCGATAAAGATTTCCGCACCTGGGCAGAAGCCTGGCTCACCACAACCGGCCGTAATACGCTATCCCTCGACTTTGACATTGCCAGCGACCCCCGTGACAATTCTGCCCGCTACAGTTCCGTCACTCTCCACCAAACTGGTGCGGAGCCCGGCGCTGGCGAGCTACGTCCGCACCGTGTTGGTGTAGGCGTGTACGCTATGACGGCTACCGATAGCTCCAGCACTGATAATTCTGATACTTCCGCGAACCTTATTGGGACAGATTCGGCTGGAACTCTAGTACGTACGCATTATGCCGAAGTTGACCTTATTGATGAGTGGACTGATATTCCTGAACTGCACAATGTTCTGCAGGGAGCATTACTCCTCCCCAATGATGAAGACCTCACATACTGCCAGCTAGAGCTCGATCCGCAGAGTATAGAAACTGTCGTTGAGCATATTGAAGATATTGTGGATCCTCTTCCCCGTGCTCTGTGCTGGGGTGTGTTGGAAGAGATGACAATGCATGCCACCCTGCCAGGTTCTGCCCTTATTGAAGTTATCGCTCGCGCTATAGGATCGGAATCAGAACTTCCTGTGGCGGAACATCTTATGTCCCGTGCATTGCAGGTGTTGAGATTCTTCGCTGACCCGAAGTGGGCGGAGATGGAAGGGTGGCGGCTTTTCAGCGATGCGCTGCTCACTATTGCGCAACAACCCAGCTTTGGGGTGGATCAACAGCTTATTGCCTTCACTACGTTCTGCCAGTGCAAACTTAATGAGGATCAAACACGACTGCTGTGGGATATATGGGCTGCTCAGTCTCTTGAGCCGGCAAATATTAACGATCTTCAACTGGATACTGATCTTCGATGGACAGTACTTACTGCGCTTGCGGCTCATGGGCTTGTCACACAGTATGACATTGATACCGCACTAGCGAACGACAACACCAGTATGGGTGTTCGACGAGCATTAACAGCCGGAGCCACATTACCCACCCCGGAGAATAAGGCTGCTGTGTGGGAGAAAATTTTTGCAGTAGATGGCGATGTTGCTAGTAACTGGTCCGTAGTAGCACTACTTGATGGTTTTGCCTGGGCTGGGCAAGATGCGCTAGTTGCACCGTTTGCGAATCAGTATCCTACAGATGTTGTTCGGCTCTGGCAGAAGCGTGGAGGTGAAGTGGCGTCCACTGTGACGGAGCGGGCTTTTCCCCTCTGGGGTGATGCGCCTACAGTGCAGCGTCTCATTACGGATATGCTTGCCGCTGAAAATGATCTTCCAAGTGGTGCACAACGCTTTCTTCGCGAAGGACTGTTCGATCTTGCTCGTGCGCAAAAAGGACGTGCGCTGGAAGCGACAACTGCCCTCGATGAGGGGTAGCGGGGAGCGGGGAGTACCCCTGCTACCGTCTAATACCGTCTAATACCGGGGTTGCACTTCTAGCCAGTAGGGCGAAGCCCCGGCATCATCTAGTCGCATGCGAATATGCGTCGCAACAGTACTAGGGTTTCGTTCTGCTAGAACGAATTTGCGTCCTAACCTGTGCGCAACAACACCCGTTGTTCCAGAGCCGGCAAACATATCCCACACATAGTCACCGGGCTCGGTAGCGGCGTTAATGATGCGTTCTAGGAGTGGTTCAGGCTTCGGGGTGGCGAATTGAATTTCTTCCCCAAATTTCTTCCGCAAGGATAGTTTTGCTGAATCTGAGGAGCCAACTTCCGTGGCGTTCCAGATAGTTTTTAGTTTTTTCCGACGTCCCGGATGCAAACGATCAATTTGGAAAATATCGAGTCGTGTCCCTTTACGACCATGCACATAGCGGGCGAAGAGCTCATCTGACCGGCTTTCGACAGTAGCTGCCGACCATCGCCACACTGCTGGCTGTAAGTCTCCAAAAACGGGCATCACTTGACAAGATCCTATAAAGGGCTCTGCCCGAACAGTTCCCGTATCCGGATTCGCATAGAGTGGATAACTCATCGTTCGTGCTGTCGCTGGGTTAAATTTTTTATTTGTGTTTCGCAGCGGCAGTAGGCGGTATCTTCCTTTATCGTCCATAAGGGGGAAATCTGTGGGATCGACAGAATGAGTAGTCCCGGGTTCTAGCGTCAGCTTAGTGATGTCTTTGGCATACACCAGAAGATAGTCGTGGCAGGCTGCAAAAAAACGGTCTAGCTGGCGACCTTTGGGGTTAATTTCCACAACAATCTGTGACACGAAATTCTCTCGCCCGAAAATCTCGTCGAGAAGTACGCGCGCATACGGCATCTCTGAATCATCTAGATGAACCCATATACTTCCCGTGGGGGCAAGCATCTCATGCAAGGCAT